>JANMME010000376.1:0-8081 GCA_031373015.1 Saprospiraceae bacterium | reverse complement strand
CCGATTGCATCCTCCTGAAAGCTGGGTTTAGTATCCTGGCGGAGTCGTTCAACTTGTTCCAGTATTCTGAACACAGTAGCATCTTTTTGTTGAGAGAATCCACTTTTTTCGTGTCAGTGGGATTGGTATATGACAAGTTATACAATTGCGCCTTTACTTCATCCAATGCTATTTTTGCTTGTTTTAATTCTTCCAAAAGGGAAGATGAAAGATTGCCAAAACCCTGGTCAGTGCGCAAGCGAATCTGTTCGAGCAGGGTATTGGCTTTGCTCTGGTCAGCAAAAGCAAATGCCCGTTTGGCGAGCGATGGATCATGATCCGCTTGGGCAAATTGATAGCAAACGGCAACGGCTTCAGAGAGTACGGAATCGGCCTCCTCTGCAAATTTGAATTTTGAAGATTCGTTGAAATAACTGCTTCTGATACGGCTCATAAGCGGTACCAGCGAATCGTACACCACCAGTGTGCGAGCCATTTCTGAATGGGATGGATTCGATTGATATTTCAGATAATGGCACCGAGCCTTGTTGCGCAGCACGTCCAACATGGTGAGCAAATCGCCCGACACCGTGACCAGGGGAGGCAAGGTATCGGAGTGGCTTGGGGCAAATCCGGGAGACAGGAAGCCGATAGATTTTTGCAAATGGGCGATGGCAGCATCTGGATGGCCTTCGTCCATATCCACCTCGGCGAGGTTGTTGTAGTTTTTGGCCAGCGACTCGTTTCGCTGAAAGAGGTTGGTTTTGTTTTTCTGATTGGCTTCAATGGCACTAAGCAATGTTTTTCTGGCCAGAAGCCGTTGACCTGCCATTCGGTAAGATATGCCTAAGTTGTTGAGGGCTTTGTTGGCATTTTCAATTTGATCTATAATCCTGAACATATTTATGGCCTCCTTAAAGGCAATGATCGAAATATTTAGTTGGCGCAAATTTTGGGTCGCCAAACCGATGGCGTTCTGGGCATTGGCACGTTCCTCATTAGTGGTAACATTTTCTAATGCCACGGAGGCTTTTGTATGGGAAGCTTCAAAATCCCGTAACACATAATTGTAATTGGCATAATCGCTCATGACCTGTGAAAGAAAACCGCGCTGAGTGGCTGAATCCTTTTCCTCTGTTGTGGTAGCAAGCGCAAGATCAAAGTACTGTTGTGCCTGGTCGTATTCGCCCAATTCTTGATATACTGTAGCGAGCCTGCGAAGGATGGGAAAACGGATGTCTGTCGTAACTGATGTATCGAGCCTGTTTTTGGCATCCAGCAGGTATTCCAGAGCCAACTTGGGTTGATTGATTTCTGCATGAAAATACCCCAAGTTTCGAAGCGATTTCAGGATCTTTGGGTTGCTTTTTGAAAGCATGTTTTTTCTTATCCACAAGGATTTTTTGCCATACTCAATGGCTTTGTCATTGAGTATGGTGTTGTAATACTTCACGCACAAGATGTGATAAGCATCTGCTAAAATGGTATCGTGGTCAGGATCAAGTTTGCTTTCGGTGCTGTCCAAAACAGAGAGCAGGTATTGAATGGCCTCCTTGGGGGAATTAATCTTGCCACAACTATCATTGGCCGCTTGCAAAACGCGTTGCGCTGAAGTGTCAGATTGGACGACCACTTGAACCTGGCCTTGGGGTTCATTTTGAGAGGGTGTATTGCAGCAAAGCAGGATTGCAGCAAAAAATATAGGGAAGAGGGGAAAGAAGGCAAATTTTTTCATACAAATGGAATTTGCCACAAAAAAAACGTGCTGGCCGCATTCGGCCAGCACGTTTTAAGATTATTTTTAAAAATAATTTGGGCGGCTTACTGCATCGCGCCAGAGCCAGCAGGTTTGGTTGGGTCGCTCAAAGTAGTTGTAGCCTCGCTAACCAATCTTTTTTTCACATCAGCCGCAGTTAGATTGGGATGTAACCCTATGATGACGGCAGCCCTACGGCTTACAAAAGGTGCTGCAGCTGAGGTGCCCGTCATTTTGGCAAACTTATTGGAAAGAGAGGTAGTCTCCAGTTCTAAGCCTGGCGCGGCAAGCGTTACAGTATTCTTGCCAAAGTTGCTGCCTTTATTAGAATCTACAGGATCAACCCACAAGGTACTGCCTCCATTCGTAGCCGCTGTAGCCACTACATCAAAATTGGGGTCTTCGGAGAATCCGGATGGCCAATGAAAATCCTGGTCGTTGTTTTTCTTACTGTTACCAGATGAAGCCACTATCAGCACATTATTTTTGCGGGCTTCTTCGAGCACAGGAATGAGTGCTTTGGGCACCACCTCATCATTAAATCCCCAGCTTAGGTTGATCACTTTTGCCCCGTTTTGTATGGCAAAGTAAATGCCACATACACCATCGAAAAGGGTGCCGCTTCTGCTGCTGCCTGGGGTTACCTTGAGGTTCATCAGTTTTAAAGTGATGTTACTGTCCGGGACGGAATTAGCAGGCACTCCTGTGATAACACCGTTTACCATAGTACCATGACTGTTTTGATCTGTCGGTGCAGGGGTAGGGTCAGCGAAATTGAATCCAAATAGACCGCCTGGCGCACAAGTGTTGTCAGGCAATGGATTGTGCCAAATAAAAGGGGCGAGCGTTGAGTGGCTGGGGTCAACACCCGTATCCACAATAGCTACCTTCACGGTAACATTTGAACCAGAAGGAGGCACTGGAAGATACTTAGGGGGTATATTGCCTACCGAAGGGTTGAGCGAATCCGGCACAAACTCAAAGACATAGTTAAGGGAGCAGGAGTCGCCATTCACCCCAGTTTTTGAAGTGGTGGTCTCACCCGAAGTAAGTGTTTCAATGGACTGCGGAGCTTCCCAAAGCTGAATGCTACCATTGCATGAACAAGTGTCCACTGGCTTGAAACCTTTATCTCTAAGCCAATTGGCTTTTTTCGGGCCGTCAATGCTCATATCTACCACTACCTGGTGGCAGCGGTATTTTCGCTCGAATGAGCCTTGTTCTTTGGTCCGAATCTGCTGGGTACATTCTTCTTTTGGGTCGTAAGCGGGTTTGCAATCCGGGCAAGGGCAGCAATGGCTGAAAGCAACCATGAAGGCTGTTAGTACAGCCAATTGGGTCAGAATGGGCAAGTTTTTTTTCATACTCGTTCTTTTTTGAATGATTTATAAGTTGAATGTAGAAAATCTTCAAAATTAAACAACCGAAGTACTGAAAAATTCCACCAATCAACAATTCAGTCCCCCACACACCGAAATCACCTGTCCAGTGATATACGCGCCCATATCCGAAGCAAGAAAAACGCAGGTATTCGCGACGTCATCCCCTGCGCCAAGGCGTTTGAGCGGGATGGCGAAGAGGTAGCCCTCCTTCGTTTTTTCATCTAGCGCATCGGTCATTTCCGTAGCGATAAAACCTGGCGCAACGGCATTGCAGCGGATACCTCGCGAACCGTATTCCTTTGCGATGGACTTGGAAAAGCCGATAATACCGGCCTTTGATGCGGCATAATTTGCCTGCCCTTGCTGGCCAAAAACACCTACCACCGAACTCATGTTGATGATGCTACCGCCTGTGCGGATCATGGGTTTCAGGGCGTGCTTGGTCATGTTGAACACCGACTTGAGGTTGGTCTGGATCACTTCGTCCCATTGTTGCTCTGTCATGCGCAGCATGAGCGTGTCGCGGGTGATGCCGGCGTTGTTGACCACGATGTCGAGTTTGCCAAAATCGGCCAGCACTTGGGCGATGAGGGCTTCGGCTTGGGCGAAATCGCTGGCATCGCTTTGATAGGCTCGGACAGCTTGCCCGCCTTCGCCTGCGGCTATGGCGGGTAAAAGTTCAGCAGCCAGTTTTTCAGCCCGAGCCTGTGAAGAAGGCGATACGTAGGTAAAGGCGACTTTTGCGCCTTGTTCTACAAATTTGCGCACAAGGGCTTCACCGATGCCGCGCGAGCCGCCGGTGATGAGGGCTATTTTTCCGTCTAATAGATTCATGATTGATGTTAATTTGTTTGGTTGGCGATTTGGTGCCTGCCTTCGCCTGCGGCTATGGTGGGTAAAGCGGGTAAGGTCGGCGCAAAGTTGGGGAAAGTTCAGAAAAGTAGGACAGGGTAATTATTGATTGCGCACAGCTCCTTTTAGCAAAGCCCAGCATTACACGCTCTCATTATTTTGCTCCCCCAGCACTCTCGGCAAAAAATAATACAGCGGCACGATAAAGAAAATCGCCCAAGAGATCCATACGGAAACGGGTGCGAGCAAGACCGACATCACGTACAAAATCCCTCCTGGCAAGCTCCTGCGCCAATTTTGTTGGCGCATTTCTGTAGTGATGTACTCGTGCATCAGGTCGCTGCGGAACATCGCGTAGTTTCCCATGAGCGGAAAACTCAATCCTGCCATGGTCATGATTCCGCCAAAGACCATCACTGCTTCTGGGGAGGTAGGATGTTCGCCCAAAAAGGCCGTGCCGAATGGGATGAGCGACATCCAGAAAAGCATGAAATTGTTGTACCAGATTAACTTCCCGTCGCTTTTTCTCAAGGAATGGAAAAAAGCATGGTGGTTCACCCAAAAGATGCCGACAATCACAAAACTCATAGCGTAGGCCAACAATTTGGGCCAAAAATGCGCCATCTCGCGCCAAAATTCATCACGCGAAAATGCCTCCGCTAGTTTGGGCACACGCAATTCCAGCACCATGATCGTAAGAATAATAGCCATCACGCCGTCACTGAAGGCTTCTATACGGGCAGTGCCTGGGAATTGGGCAAGGGGAGGATGGTGATGCTTGTTTACGCGCATGTTTGGACTTTTATTTAAGAATTAGCACTCCACCACATTCACCGAAATATTCACTGCCAAGCCACCATCCGCCGTTTTCTTATATTTAGTGTTCATGTCGGCAGCCCCTCAGCTTCAAAAAAACCAAGCAAAAGTTTGTCAGCGGTCTTTGCCAGTTGCATTTGATTTTTGAGCAGAATAGCGGTCGCCAATTGTAGGCTATCCAATGTACGAAGTCCAGCTTTGCCATAAATGGAAAGCAAATTCTTGGCTTTTTCTATCAAAACGGTGTCCAATTGGACAAAAGAATAATTTGGGAAATCGGTTTCAAAAGCCTGCAAGAGCAAAATAGCCTGCTCTTCTGCCAAATCTTTTACCCGTACTTTTTTCCAAACCGTGGAGGCAAATTCCAACTTCGTGATTTCAGAAAGGAATACGGTTTGGACGGTATTTCGAACAAAAATCTGTTCGATTTCTTCAGAATCAGCCTCTTGATGATAGAGTTTGAAAAGCGATGAAGTGTCTAGGAATATTATCATAAGGGTCTGTTGGAATGCAAATGTCAAACGGCCTTGCGCCGCTCTTCCACTATGGTATCACTGAAAGACCCTTTGAAATCTTTAAGCAAAGCACGGGTTTTGGCAAAAGAGAAATTGGAAAGATTCAATACCTTTTTGGTGTTCGATCCTTCTTCTTCCAAAAACGTTACGATCACCCTGCCTTTATTGGGGACATTGGCTTCTTCTTCAAAGGTCACCCGACCATTTTCGTACGTTCCGAGTATGGCGATCATGTTCTAAATTTTGTGCAAAAGTAAGCATTCTTGCTCATTTGGAATGGTCGCCCAAACTCAACATTCCGCCAAATTCACCGAAATATTCAGCGCCAAGCCGCCATCGGCTGTTTCTTTATATTTCGTGTTCATATCAGCAGCGGTTTCTTTCATGGTTTTAATGACCGCATCGAGGCTTACTTTGGCTTTCGAGGGGTCGCCTTCGAGGGCGATTTGGCAGGCGGTAATCGCTTTCATGGCCCCCATCGTATTGCGCTCAATGCAGGGGATTTGCACCAGTCCGCCGATGGGATCGCAGGTCATACCGAGGTGGTGTTCCATGGCGATTTCGGCGGCCATCATCACCTGACCGTAGGAGCCGCCGAGGCATTCGGTGAGCGCACCAGCAGCCATGGCGGAAGACACCCCAATTTCGGCCTGACAGCCGCCCATGGCCGCGGAAATGGTCGCGCCTTTTTTGAAAAGGCTGCCCAATTCGCCCGCTGTGAGCATAAATTTCACAATGTCTTCTTCCACAAAGGAATCGCTGAAACAAACGTGATACATCAGCACAGCCGGTATCACGCCCGCTGCGCCATTGGTCGGCGCGGTGACGACGCGACTAAATGCTGCATTTTCCTCGTTGACTGCGAGCGCAAAACAGCTCACCCATTTCAATATCTCCTGGAAGGTATGTCCACCCCGACTGATTTGCCGAACCCAATCATCGGCGTTGCGGTAGGGTTTTCCAGCCAAAAGTCTGCGGCTGAGGGGGGCAGCACGCCGCGTCACCTCCAAGCCTCCAGGAAGGATGCCATCGGTGTGACAGCCCTTGTAAATGCAATCCCGCATCACGAGCCAAATTTCCATCAAATCGGTGCGGATCTGCTCGGGGCTGCGCCATGAAAGTTCGTTTTGCCACACGATTTCCGATACGTTTTTCCCTTCTTGTTTGCACCAATCATCCAGTTCCTCAGCCTGATCAATAGGGAATGGCAAAAGCGTTTGTGAAACCGAATCTTGCTCGCCTTCTTTTACTACAAAACCTCCCCCGACAGAATAATACGTCTGCGAAATCCCTTCACCATTTTTGTAAAATGCCCTGAAAATGAGTCCATTGGAGTGATAAGGTAAGCTTTGCTCAAAAAGAAAAACAATGTCTTGTTCGGGGTCAAAAGGGATGTCGCATTCACCTCCGAGACAAAGTACTTTAGAGGTCTGAATCTGCTCCACATTGGTCTGCACATCCTCCACCGGGATGGTTACGGGGTCGTCGCCATGGAGGCCGAGCAACACTGCGAGATCGGTGCCGTGGCCTTTGCCAGTTTTAGCCAGTGAGCCGTACAGTTCGACCTGCAGGTGGCTGACTTCGGGGACATTTATTTCGCGGAGAAACCGTTGGGCGGCACGCCATGGGCCCATGGTGTGTGAACTGCTGGGCCCTATGCCTATTTTAAATATATCGAAGACAGAGATTCTTTCCATTGTTGAGATTGATTCGATTGGAGGATTGATTCGATTGTTTACCCGCCGAAGCCTTGGCGAAGGAGGGACGATTGGGAGGCAAAAGAACAAAATGAAGCGGAGTAGGTGGGAGTTTCACATAAACTTGTTATATTTGAAAGATTAAACTGATCCCCTCTTTATTTAAAACAGAACCTTATGACAGATGAAGATCTTAAGAAACGATTGAAAGACTGGGCAGTAGCACTATTGTTATTTACCCGCAATCTACCCAATTCCCCTGAATTCAAAGCCGTTAGAAATCAATTGGTACGCTCTGCTCCTTCAGCGGCGGCCAATTACCGTGCTGCTTGCCGACGAAAATCAGGCAAGGACTTTCTGAATAATCTAAAAATTGTTGAGGAAGAACTGGATGAGTCTATGTTTTGGCTCGAACTTATTGTTTCCCTCGATGCAAAATTTCGTCCAGATATTGTGCCGCTTTACAAGGAAGCTGACGAACTCACGGCAATAATAGTGTCTTCCATATCAACGGTTGAAAAAAACTTAAAGCCTCCAAACCCGCCAAATAATCGTTCCAATCGTCCCTCCTTCGCCAAGGCTTCGGCGGGTAAACAATCGAATCAATGTCAAAATCCCCTGATCCATACGCCGCCCTCCGAATCCCTGACTACCGCCGCTTCCTCGCCATGCGTCTGACGACGACGCTGACGGTGCAGATCATGGCTGTATCCGTAGGATATTATGTGTACGAACTGACCAACGACCCGCTCATGCTGGGATTTATCGGCCTGGCAGAAGCACTCCCGGCCATCGGCGTCAGCCTTTGGGCAGGGCATTTGGCCGATAAGTACAACCGCCGCAATTTGCTCGTGGGCTGCATCTCAATGCTCTTATTTTGCTCCATAGCGCTTACAGTCATAGCCCTCGGACAATCTCATATCAAAACCCCTACCCTACTGGTTTGCATCTATGGCATTATGTTTTGCAACGGAATTGCCAGGGGATTTTTCAGTCCGACAAACTTTGCTTTTTTGCCACAAATTGTGGACAGAGACCGGCTTCAAAACGCCATTAGTTGGAACAGCAGCACCTGGGAGGTAGC
>JANMME010000849.1:0-3478 GCA_031373015.1 Saprospiraceae bacterium | reverse complement strand
TTTCGGTTTTTTTTGCTATGATTTGAAAAACGAAGTGGAGCAGCTTTCCAGTCAAAATTTTGATGGGATTGGGATGCCAGATTTGGGCTTTTTTCGGCCAGGGACTGTCGTGAGCATAAAACCTCGGAGGTCTTTGAAGACCTCCGAGGTTTCGTATCTGCTGGAAGTTCAAACCTTGGAACGTGCGCCGGAGGAGGTTTTTTCAGAGATTAAAACCGTAAAATACAACCCTGCAAAGCAGGATAATAAAAAAATAGAACTCCAGCCTCGCATCTCCAAACCCGAGTACCTTCAAACCATAGAGGCCATTCGACAGCACATTAGCGGTGGCGACGTGTACGAAATGAATTTCTGCCAAGAGTTTTTTGCGGAAAATGCAACGCTCGATCCAGTGGCGGTTTTTGAGCGACTGAACGAGATCGGCAAAGCACCCTTTTCGACCTTCCTGCGCTGGCGCCACCGCTATCTGCTCTCTGCCAGCCCAGAACGGTTTTTAAAGAAAGTGGGACAAAAATTGATCTCTCAGCCTATCAAAGGCACCCGCCGCCGGGGGAAATCCGAAACGGAAGACGAACAAATTCGGCAAGAATTGGCCGCCAGCGAGAAAGATCGCTCAGAAAATGTCATGATCGTGGATTTGGTTCGCAACGACTTTTCGCGCAACTGCCTGCCTGGTTCGGTAATGGTGGAGGAACTCTGCGGCATTTACTCGTTTGCCACGGTGCATCAGATGATTTCGACGGTTAGCGGTGTGTTAGGGTCATTGGGGTCATTGAGTCATTGGTCATTAGAGCCAATGACCAATGACCCAATGACCAATGACGACATCGCGCTCAAAGCCTTACGCGATTGTTTCCCCATGGGAAGCATGACCGGAGCCCCCAAAGTGATGGCCATGGACCTCATCGAACGCTATGAACATACCCGCCGCGGGCTGTATTCGGGGGCTGTCGGGTACTTCTCGCCCGAGGGTGATTTTGACTTCAACGTGGTGATCCGCAGTATTTTGTACAATGCCGCTACGCGCTACGTCTCAGCGCAGGTGGGAGGAGCGATTGTGTACGACTCGGTGCCTGAAGAGGAATACGAGGAATGCATGGTGAAGGCAGAAGGAATGTTGCGGGCATTGGCTGGCCAATAGAAGTGACACTTTTTTAAAAAGTGTCACTTCTGCGGCGCATTTATCGTAAAATAACGATAAATATTTTCTCAATAATTTGGCGGTCTCAAAATTCATCGTACTTTTGCGATGAATTCAGCAAACACATTCATGTCCACCAACAAAAAAGAAGCCTTCGGGCAAGACGAACAAGACCTAGCGGAACTCGCCAAAGCACTCGCCCACCCGGCGCGTATTGCCATTTTAAAAGAACTGGCAAAGCGAAATACCTGCATCTGTGGCGAAATCGTAGAGGTCTTGCCCTTGGCACAAAGCACCGTCTCTCAGCATTTAAAAGAGTTGCAACAGGCCGGACTGATCCAAGGTACCGTAGAAGGCGCAAAATCCTGCTACTGTATAAATCGGGCGACCTTTCAAAAATTCGAGCAGATGTTGAAATCGTTTTTTGTGAGCACCACTGCCAATCAGGAGTGCTGCTGACCCATGTTTCGGCTATTTTTTTGCCCAAAATCATCGCCTTTTTACGATAAGTACCCAACCCAAACGCGGAGCCCCCAAATCACCGCATCACCAATTCAACAACTAAACAATTTAAGCTATGCAAACTGCAGAACAGATCAAAACCGTCGTCCGGGAAAAATACTCGGAAATCGCCCTGCAAGACAAGGGCTGCAATGAAGCCTCTTGTTGCGGTGTCGGCACACCCGGCACTTACACCATCATGTCCGATTCTTACACGGAACTCGAAGGCTACAACCCAGATGCTGATTTAGGCCTGGGCTGTGGTTTGCCCACGCAATTTGCCCAAATTCAGGCAGGCGACACAGTGCTCGACCTCGGCGCTGGCGCGGGAAACGATGCTTTCGTAGCACGCGCCGAAACAGGCGCTACCGGCAAAGTCATCGGCGTGGACTTCACGCCGACCATGATTCGTCGTGCCCGCGAAAACGCAGAGAAATTGAATTTTCACAATGTTGAATTCCGCCAGGGCGATATCGAGGATCTGCCCGTCTCGGATAATTCCGTGGATGTGGTGGTGAGCAATTGTGTGCTCAACCTTGTGCCCGACAAGCCTAAAGTGTTCCAAGAGATCATGCGCGTTTTGCGCCCCGGCGGGCATTTCAGCATTTCCGACATCGTGCTCGTGGGCGATCTGCCAGACACCTTGCGCAATACCGCCGAGATGTATGCAGGCTGTGTTTCGGGGGCCATCCAAATGGACGAATACCTTGACATCATTCGCCAAACCGGTTTTGAAAACATGAAGGTGCAAAAACAAAAACCGATTTTGATCCCGGACGATATTCTGTTGGAATACCTGACGCCAGAAGTATTAAAAGCGTTTGTGGCTTCTAAAACCGGTATTTTTAGCATCACGGTATTTGCTGAAAAACCTGGTGGCGACCCTGCCCAAAAAGCAGCTAAAGGAGAGAAGCGGAAAGTCGAAATGCGGAATTTGGCTTCTGAGGCGGGCAAGGCGTGTTGTGCGCCGGGAAGTGGGTGTTGTTAAGCAGGTGACAAGGGGTTCGCCTAAAAGTACTTGACTTTTAGGCGAACCCCTGACCACATTACTCCTCAGACGACTTTGAGTCGTCAGAGGAGGTGTGCTTCGGTCTGACGACTCAAAGTCGTCTGACCGATAATCCTGGCCAAGCAATTGATTTCCAATCTTATTGGCGGGGCGACCCTAAGTTGTTCCGCCAGTTTTTACCAAATATTATTTGTGCTATGTCTATCCTTTTAAAAAACGTCCGCCCAGCACAAGCACCAGATTTGATTGATTTTTTGCAAAAAGTCAATCTACCAACCACTGACTTGCCCAAGGATTTGTCAGGCTTTACGCTAGCCCTAGAAGGGGAGCAAATCGTTGGCTCGGCAGGCATGGAATTGCTTGGGGATATTGGCCTGTTGCGCTCGGTGGCCGTTGCCGAGACGCATCGAAACCATAAACTGGGTCAACGCCTTTTTTCTGCCGCGCTTGACTATGCCCGTTCACACGATGTTCGGGAAGTTTTTTTGATCACCAATACCGCCGAACGGTATTTTGAGAAAAATGGCTTTCGACAAGCGGAACGCAGCACAACACCGGACGAAATTGCCCAAACCGAGCAGTTTTCGGCGCTTTGCCCCTCGACTGCGGCAGTGATGAAAATCGAACTGAACTGACCATGCAAAAATATCTTGCAGAAGCAATCGGAACTTTTGCCCTCGTTTTTTGTGGAACAGGGGCAATCGTCATTGATGAAATAACCAATGGCGCAGTAACCCATGTTGGCATCGCCATCACTTTTGGGCTGATCGTACTTGCCATGATTTACACCTTTGGCGATGTGTCGGGCGCGCACTTCAACCCAGCCG
>JANMME010000333.1:0-8794 GCA_031373015.1 Saprospiraceae bacterium | reverse complement strand
GACTTTTGACTGTTGACTTTTGACTTTTGACCGTTGACTTTTGACTGTTGACTTTTGACTTTTGACCGTTGACTTTTGACTGTTGACTTTTGACTTTTGACTTTTGACCGTTGACTTTTGACTTTTGACCGTTGACTTTTGACTTTTGACCTTTTGCTATTGACTGTCGACCAATGAATGTCGAGGCCTATAGTCAACGGTCAAAAGTCAACAGTCAAAAGTCAACAGTCAAAAGTCAAAAGTCAATGGTCAATGGTCAATGGTCAATGGTCAACAGTCAAAAAGATGCGTAGATGATAGCGCCTAGCAGGAGCAGGAAAAAAATCCAGGCCCAGATACTTAGGCTGTTTTCACGATAAACATTGAAGAGTTTTTCCATGATGTTGCGCCAATCGAGTTCCACCCCGGAGCGGCTTCTTGTGCGCGGCTCGTGCACGAGCAAATAAAATCGCCGTAGTCCTTTACGAGCCTGATCGCCGTGCTTGGTGAGTATCATAAAATCAGCATTCAAAAATCGCAGATCAAAGAGTTCACTGTTAATACCCATTTCAAGAATAAGCGCATTATCTTGTCCCAATTGTCGCCAGGTCCCTTTCATCAGATTGCCATCGTTGGAGAGCATATATTCTCCCCCCGGGCTAAAAATGTGAAGGATGGCTTCGTGAAAACCTTCGGCTTCGCTCACTTCTTTCCAGCGCTTATCAAGCCAGAAATGGGTTTCGCGCAAATCTTCTCCATAAGGGATCACCCTGGGGAGAATAAAATCGAGGTGCGCATCCATGTCGCCCAAGTCCTTTGGCAAATCAGGGCTGAGGGCGCGGGAAACTTCGCGGGCTAAAGAGGTAAAGACGTCCATATAATTTGGGATGCAAACCTCGTAGGTTTTAAAAACCTACGAGGTTTAGGATGCCAAGGTGGTTGTTGAGACGCAAAACTCGGAAAAGGATTGGTAATTCTTCTTCTTGGCTCGTCGTACATTTCCCCCATGAAATTTTGCAACACGCCAAACGGCACCCGCGTGGCTTACACGTTTAACACCTCGGAGGTTTTTGAAAACCTCCGAGGTGTTAAACCCTTGGTGCTGCTCCACGGCTTTTGCGAAGACCATGCAGCACACATGGCATTGTATGAGTGCCCAGAAGAAACTGCCGCGATTTTGGATTCGTTTTAGGACTTTTGCCAATCCAAAATCGTAAATCCACCACCGTAAATCACATCTTGCCTCCCTATCTCCTCACCCTTGCCTGTCTGCCTGGCCTGCTGATCTGCTGGGCAGTTTACCGGGCCGACAAATACGAGCGTGAACCGCTCTGGTCGCTGGCAATGTGCTTTGGGCTGGGGGCGGCTATCACTTTGCCAGCCATTGAGTTCGAACAACATTTTATCTCCATGGTCGGAGAAATCGAGCGCGATCCGGCGCTGACTTTCCTGATGGCCTTTGGCGCGATTGCCCCCGTGGAGGAAATACTCAAATGGCTCACCTTGATTTTTGGGGCGTTTGTATGGCGTTTTTTCAACGAGCCTTTTGATGGCATTGTGTATTCTGTAATGATCGCCATGGGCTTCGCTACGGTCGAGAATTTTTGGTATATTAATCTTTTCGGTCAAGAAACGGCACTTTTGAGGGCTTTTACCGCCATTCCCGCGCATTTGGTTTTTGCGATTCCGATCGGTTATTACGCTGGTCTGGCAAAGTTTAAACCAACTGATCGCATCCATTTGCTTTTACGTGGATTGCTGGTAAGCATCCTTTTACACGGCACTTATGACTTCCTTGTGTTGCAAAATTGGACCAAATGGCTGAGTACCATCGGGGCCATTTCTATCTACCTTTGCCTTTATTATTCCGGGGCTTTAATGCGGGAGCATTTGGAGAACTCTCCGTTCAGGCCGAAGGAAGAGGAAGTGGAACTTTGAACTTTTTTGGGGCGAATTCCTTTTTATTGCGGCAACGCGATCATCTTACCATTGCTCACACAAATAACCAAATCACCCATTCACCCGCCGTAGCCTAAGCGAAGGAGGGTTACCAAATCACTCACCACAATTCATGGCAAAAGACTGGACGCTCGGTGAAAAAACTTCCGGGCTAAAAAAAGAAACCGAACACGCAGTGCTGGTAAGCCTCATCACGCCCAACGTGACGGAGGAGCAGGCGCACGAATATATGGATGAACTCCAGTTCCTCGCCGAAACGGCCGGAGCGATCGCCATAAAGCGGTTCACCCAACGCCTGCCCCACCCCGAACACCGAACCTTCATCGGGAAAGGCAAAGTAGAGGAAATCCGGGCTTACCTCGACCGGCACGAGGAGGTGACCATGGTCATTTTCGACGACGACCTTTCGGGCAAACAGACCAACAATCTGGAAGAGATCCTGAAAGTGAAGATCGTGGACCGTTCCACCCTGATCCTGGACATATTCGCTGCACGTGCCCAAACCGCGCAGGCCAGAACGCAGGTCGAGTTGGCGCAAATGAAATACCTCATGCCTCGTTTGCGCGGCCTTTGGACGCACTTGGAACGCCAAGCAGGTGGCATCGGAACGCGCGGTCCCGGTGAAACCCAGATCGAGACCGACCGCCGGATTGTGCAGTACCGGATGAATATCCTGGAAGGTCGGCTCAAAGACATTGACCGGCAAAACCAGACACAGCGCAAAACCCGTGCAGAAATGGTGCGCGTAGCGCTGGTCGGCTATACCAACGTAGGCAAAAGCACCCTGCTCAATTTCCTTTCCAAATCAGAAGTGTTGGCGGAGAACAAACTTTTCGCCACGCTCGATACCACCGTGCGCAAGGTCGTGTTCAATACCATGCCGTTTTTGCTTTCCGACACCGTAGGTTTTATCCGAAAACTGCCCCACCACCTGGTCGAAAGTTTCAAAAGCACCCTCGACGAGGTACGCGAAAGCGATATCCTTTTGCACGTGGTGGATGTGGCACACCCACAGTTCGAGGACCAAATCCGCACGGTACAACAAACTTTACAGGAATTGGGCGCAGCAGAAAAGCCCACGCTCATGGTTTTCAACAAGATAGACCTATACCGCGAACGCTGGTTCGATGATTTGCTCGACGATGCTACGAGAGCCGAAATCGAAGCCGATCTCCGCGATCGAATGCTGCATACTTATGGGGAGAGTGTTTTTATCTCAGCCCGCACGAAGGAAGGGATAGAAGATTTCCGCGAGCGATTAACGCGGTTGATCAAGGAGACGTATGTGGTGCGGTATCCGCATCAGGTGAAGAGTTGGGGGTGATCCAGACCTATAAGGTTTTGAAAACCTTATAGGTCTGTATACCAACAAAAAAGGGGCGACTCAAAGCCGCCCCTTTTTCATTTTCCAATCATTCGCTATCCGGCATGGGCCCTACTTCCGGCACATGCGAGCTCTCGCCCGGCGTAGGATCAATAAAGGGTCGTTTGCCAATAATTGCCTCCAAATCAGCGCGGTGCAGCACCTCTTTTTCCAGCAGGGCTTTCGCCAGTGCGTCCAGTTGTTTGCGCTTATTTTTCAGCAAAGTTTTGGCGCGCTTGTACTGATCATCAATCATGATCTTCACCTCTTGATCAATGAGATAGGCCGTTTGCTCCGAGAAGGGGCGATTGAAGCTATCGTTGAGCATGGAATAGTACGACACATTGCCGACCTTCTCGCTGAAACCGTGGTTCACGATCATGTCGTAAGATAGGCGCGTGATATGATCCAGGTCGCTTTGCGCGCCGGTGCTGATCTGGTCGAAAACGACCGATTCAGCTGCACGACCACCGAGGGTCATGCAAATATCATCGAGCAATTTCTCCTTCCGGGTGATGTACTGTTCTTTTGGAAGGTACTGCGCGTAACCCAGTGCGGCAAGTCCGCGTGGCACGATGGTCACTTTCACCAAGGGGTGGGCGTATTCCAAAAACCAGCCACAAATCGCGTGGCCCGCTTCGTGGTAGGCAATGATCTGCTTCTCTTCCGGACTGATGATCTTGTTCTTTTTCTCCAGGCCACCGATCACTTTGTCGAGCGCATAGTTGAAATCGTCCAGGTCAACGGCAGTCTTCTCACGGCGGGCAGCGATGAGCGCTGCCTCGTTGCACACGTTGGCAATATCGGCACCCACAAAACCAGGCGTCATTTCGGAAAGCGTAATCGCCTTGACTTCGGGCGATACCTTGATGTTTTTCATGTGTACCTCGAAAATCTGCGCGCGGCCTTTCAAGTCGGGCCTTCCGATACCAATTTGGCGGTCAAAACGACCTGGGCGCATGAGCGCCATGTCGAGGATATCAGGGCGGTTGGTGGCGGCCATGAGGATCACCCCTTTATCGGTCGGGAAGCCGTCCATTTCCACGAGGAGTTGGTTGAGCGTGTTCTCGCGCTCGTCGTTTCCTCCCTGTATAGCGCCACGGCCACGAGCGCGTCCGATGGCATCAATTTCGTCAATAAAGATGATGCACGGTGCTTTTTCACGCGCATTTCGGAAAAGGTCGCGTACACGGCTCGCGCCTACGCCCACGAACATTTCCACAAAATCAGAACCGGAAATGGAGAAAAACGGCGCGTTTGCTTCACCTGCCACCGCTTTTGCCAGCAGGGTTTTACCCGTGCCGGGCGGCCCCACAAGCAAAACCCCTTTGGGTATTTTGCCCCCCAAAACCGTATATTTTTTGGGATTTTTTAGAAAATCAACCACCTCCATCACCTCTTCTTTGGCTTCGTCAAGGCCCGCCACGTCGGCAAAAGTGATGTTCACTTTCGAGTTGCTGTCAAACAGCGTGGCCTTTGATTTTCCGATGTTGAAGATCTGTCCGCCAGGGCCACCAGGGCCACCGCCCATGCGTCGAAGGATAAAAATCCATAGCCCGATAAAGATGAGGATCGGCAAGCCGAAATTGACCAGCACAGCCGACCAGTTTATCCGGTCCTCGATCTTCATTTCTATAGGCTGCTGCTTTTTCTCCTTGATGATCTGCTCGTTGATCTTGTCTATCTTGGACGATGCAATTTCTACACTGCCGATGCTCATCACATAGTGAGGCTGGTCGGTGTTGAACAGCGATTTTTTGGGCGCTTTTACCGTCGTGGCGTGTTCGGGGGTATTGAGCGAATCCTTTTTAATGTAGACATAAGCCTCTTTGGGATTCACCACAATAAACCGATCAATATGCCCTTTTTTAGCCCATTTATCAATTTCAACCCAGCTTGCATTCCCAGGTTTTCCCGAAAATTTGGTGAACTGCAAGGCCAAGAGCCCCAACCCGATGAGGATAAAAACCCACATAAAATTGAAGCGTGGCACACCACCACCTTCACCATTTTCGTCGGGGCGACGTTGTTCGGGCGATTCGTCTTTTTTCTTTTTGTCTTCCATGATTGTAGCGCGAAATTCATTTCGCGTAATGATTTTTTAAGCGACTGGTAGTAGATTGAGGCTGTCTTAATAGTCGAATGATTCGATTTTTAAAGATTAATTCGATTGATTCAATTGAAAACCAAGCTGTTATACGTTTACTGTGTTCAAAACCACTTTGCGTTGACTATACAAGATGTTTTTTTTGACAGGATTGACAGGATCAACAGGATTTAAACTTCACCGAATTCGGTCACTTTTGCGTCGCTCCAAAGGTGTTCGAGTTCGTAAAAATCGCGCGTTTCAGGGTGAAAAACGTGCACCACCGTGTTGAAATAGTCCATCAAAACCCACTTGGAGTTACTGGAGCCTTCGGTGTGCGAGGGCGCTGTTTCGAGTTCTTCCTTTACTTTTTTGTGGATACTGTCGGTGATGGCCTTGACATGGGTGTTGGAATCGCCTTCGCAGATGATGAAAAAATCTGCAGGACCGTCAAGTTTCCGGAGATCAAGTTGCACGATCCTTTTGCCTTTTTTGTCGCGGATGCCCTCGACGATGGCGTGGTTGAGTTGTTCGAGTTGCGGTTGTTTTGTCCGCTGATTGGGAATGCTGACCAAATTTGAAAGGTATTTTTGTGATTTTTTAGCCACTCATTGCACGAATTGACACTAATGAGATTTTAGATTGGTGTTAATTCGTGCAATTAGTGGCAGCTCTTTTTAAAATTTGAGATCAAAGGTAGCGCAAAAGGGCGTTATTTGCCCTTTCCATTTTGAAACTCCATGTCAAACACCCTATTTGTAGGAAAAGTTTACCACCGTTTCGACGAACTGCCCTCTACAAACGATTGGGCCGCTGAATTATTAGCCCCATCGAGTGCCTCTCCCCCCCATTTGGGGGGGCAAGGGGGGGGCGCAAAAACCAAGCCGCCAGAAGGAACCGTGGTCAGGGCTGCCAATCAGACAGCCGGGCGCGGGCAACTTGGCAGTTCATGGCAGAGTTCGCCGGGCGAGAACCTGTTGCTCAGCATCATTCTCTACCCGACTTGGCTAGAAGCGCAAGCACAGTTTTACCTGAGCATGGCGGTGGCTGTTGGACTGCATGATATGCTATCGTCCATGGTAAATCTTCAATCGTCAATCCCAAATCGTCAATCCCAAATCGTCAATCGGAAATCAATTAAATGGCCCAACGACCTCTATCTCAATGACCGAAAAACCGCCGGAATCCTGATCCAAAACTCATTGTCCGGTTCAAACTTACAATCCTCTATCGTTGGTATTGGCTTGAATGTGAACCAATTGGAGCTCCCGGAAGACTTGCCGAACGCAACTTCCTTGGCGCTGGCTTATGGCCAAAAACTAGATTTGGACGAAGTGGCCGAGCGGCTTTTTGAATGCCTCGAACGGCGGTATTTGCAATTGAAAGCAAGCCATCGGTCGGCGATAAAAGCCGAATACGAGGAAAATCTTTGGCGGCGCGGGCAGCCTTCGCGTTTTGTGCGGATCGCCGATGGTTCGGAATTCGAGGGGGTTATTTTGGGGGTGACAGAGCGGGGGATGTTGCGGGTAGAGACGAGTAAAGGCGTCGAGGAATTTGAGGTAAAACAGTTGGGGTTTGTGAGATTTTAGCACAAATCCAATCTTTTGGCTCGCTCTTCAACCAAGGTTTTGTACGTTTCTTGTCCAGTGGCATTCAATTCTGATTCCTCAATGAACGATTGAACACCTGCTAATTTTTTCCGGAAATGGGCAAACGTATTTACCACCGTTTTTTCAGGCAATCCCAAACTATTGGCAAAAGCAATAAAATCTGCCCATTTTAAACGACTCTTTTTACCGTTGAGCGTAAGCGCCATTTCTTCCTTGTCATCGGGAACAATCAGCCCCGTGGCCACTAAGTCATAGCCGGGAGCGAGATGCGTTTCACCATCAATGCTTGTGAGCAAGGAGAAGTTTTTGAGGTGCATATCTGCATTCCCCGTCAGAAAACTAAAAACGGTATACTCAAACAGGCGCACAGCATCAAGACCGGGGCTGGTGGAATATTTGCGGAGCGCTTTGCCAATCTGTTCCATGGAAGCACGGTACTTGTACTCAGTCAGCCGCTCGGTGAGTTGGCAAAAGTCTTCCATCGGCAGTTTGACTCCATTGGGAAGGTGGTCAATGCGTCGGGTAATGTAGGCCAATTCGCCGGAAGCAAGCCGGATCAGGCTGAACGGCACGGTCGGCAAACCAAACCATGCCGCCAATTGCATGGTGAGATGTTCATTTTCAACCAAAGTAGGGTAATCAGCATGGGGTGGTTTGAGGATGAAATGACCCATCACACCCACAAGGGTCAAGCGACTGGGGCCTCCTTTGACCAATTGCTCAAAGGAAAGTGAAAGTTTAGGCTGCACACCTGTGACCGCAATGCTGCGTTGCACGATTTGCTGCGCCAACTCGTGTAAGGTGTCAAGCGAATACGGTAATACAGGCGGCTGAGGGCTTCCAAAAAATTTGCGACTGCAAGCAGCATGAAAATCCCCCGAATCCGCGTCTACAAGTGTTTTTCGGCAAAAAAGGCATTTTCTGTTTGTCATGGCTGTAGGGTTTCACTGGGTACGATACTCACCGCTCCGATGCAGTCCCTGCAACAGGCCAACAAAAGGCCAAAACGGTCGCGCGGATTGATTTTCCAATAATTTCCGGCAATGTCAAGTAGCCAGCCTTCCGGTATTAATCCATCAAAAAATGGGATCATCGTTTCTGACCTGTAAGGCGTTTCGGTCAATGGCAAAGTCAGGCTGATGGGTTGGATGCCCGGCTGTGCCAGATAGTCTGAGTGGTAAGAAAACGTCACACCATCCTCATTTTCAAGGATTTCGCCGGCGAGTTGATCTCGAAAAAAAACAATACCCTTTCTCATGGAAGTGCGATTGAGTTAAGATTCAATGTGCACCATTGGCACTGGCCCAGCCTCTTGCCCGAACAGTGCCAGCACTTCGTTTACCTTGTCTAAACGCAGGGTTTGTTTGCCCTGTTCCAAATCTCGGACAAAACGAAGGCCAACCCCAGCCTTTTGCGCTAATTCTATCTGGGTCAGGCCAAGGGTTCTGCGGCGCTCTTTAATATAGCTTGCAAAGGGTGTCATGTGTTCAATTTATACCTTTTCGGGTACAAAAGTATAATAATTTTAGTAAAAAACCCCGAACGGGTATATTTTAAATTATTTTTTCTTAAACATACCCGTTCGGGATCAAAAATTGCTCAAGCGACATTGGACGAGCGACCAAAAGGCAGGCGGGCAGACCAACATCAACGAACCATCTTCAGCCCATATCCAGCAAACGCGAATCGCGGAGACGGTAGGGGCGACCCTTGTGGTCGCCCTAATAATCGGGCGGCAGCGGATGGGGCGACCACGATCCGGGGCGACCACAAGGGTCGCCCCTACCCGTGATGCGC
>JANMME010000324.1:0-3864 GCA_031373015.1 Saprospiraceae bacterium | reverse complement strand
AGCCTTGCTGCGCGGCCAAGGGCTTTGCGCAGCAAGGCTGATGGAAACAAATACCAATCCGAATAGCAATTGTTTTTTCATAATCGAATTGCTGCACTCAAAGCAGTTTAGCTTCCAATGCAATCGGCACTGCTGCCAGCGCTTTGCTCACTGGGCAGCCAGCTTTCGCAGCGGTTGCCAATTCTTGGAATTTCTCTTCCCTGATGCCAGGCACTTCGCCTTCGAGCTGGAGGGTGATTTTCTCGAAGCCCCACCCGCTGTCGCCTTTTTCCATGTCAATCGTAGCGGAACAACGGAGTTCTGTAGGCGGGAATCCTGCCCCTGAAAGTTGGAAACTGAGTGCCATGATATAACAGCCCGCATGAGCGGCCGCGATCAGCTCTTCGGGATTGGTGCCGGCCTTGCCGTCTTCGTTGTTGAAACGTTTGGCCGATGAGTAGGGGGTGCTATTGAGCACGCCCGATGGACCAGTAAGAGATCCGGAGCCATCTGCCCCTGTGCCGCGCCATGCGGCGGATGCTGTGCGTTTGAAATGAGCCATGAATGAATGTTGAGCGTTTAGAATGTTGTGGGTTGAGAACGTCGAAGGGGTTAGAAAGTTTAGGGTTTATGGTTTAGAATGTTGAGGTTTTGCACTCAAACCCTAAACCCTAAACCATAAACTTCTAAACCCTAAACAATCAATTCGGCAGCCCCTGCGGCCCGCCTTTGGTTGGCGCGTTGGGCAGGTAAGGCTGGAACTTGGTTTCAAGCTCTTTTAAAAGTTCGTTGTCTTCGATGCCAGCCGCCATTTTCATGAGGTTCTGCACCGTTGAAAGGGTATAGTCGTAATCCTGCTTGTAGCCTTTTTTGAAGTTCGAATCCAGGGATTCGTAGAACCTGAACTGCTGTTCCATTTGGGCCGCTATTTCCCGGATTTTGGCTGCGGCTTTCGTTTTTTCGCCGCTTAGGGAATAGATGTCGGTCATAAACGCCGTGAACTGGTCGTATGGGAAGTTCATCTGTGGGAACACCTCAAAGTACTTGTCCACCAGCGCAACGGCCTTGTCTTTTTTGCCTTCTACCACCAATTGGCGGGCAAGTCGGATGATACTCACACGCATGGTCTGGAGACTGGGCATATAAGAACGGTCTACATAGGAACGCTGCTTGTCAAAATTGCCCCATTTCCACCTGTCCATGATGTTCTGGTACATTTTATCGCTGCTTACCCCACCTGAGCCGATGATGCCATAAGCGTCCATCGAACTTTTGACCTTTTTTGGCACAATTTGAAGGCCCAGGCCCTCCAATTGAAGGTAATCTTCGAGACCGAGCAGCTTGTCCTCACGGCAGGTGACAGCCCAGTAAATGGGGCGTTTGCCGAGGTTGGACGCAATAATGTCGAGCATGGCCAGCTCGTCTTTGATGATGTACTTTTTGTCTTTGCCAATATCAATATGCAAGGTGTCTACGAGGGAAGAATCTGTAGCAGCCACGATCTTGTTGTCAATGAACCATTGCTTGTTGACGGGAATAGACATTTTGCGGGTGGGCAAATAAGTGTCAAATGCACGCCCGCCCCCGGATTCTTGCTTGTGGTCTTCGGCGAGGAATTTCAACACTTGGCGGATATCCGTTTCTTTTTCGCCACGCGGTGCATAATAAGGGGTTTGAACCCGTTTGAACCCGCGCAACTGTTCGCGCGGTATGCTCATCTCGATGGCTGGAGATTGGTTTATCGTCCGACGAAGCTGGTCAATATACCAATCCACAGCGATGAGGGAAAGGTTCACCACCCGCACATCGGTGCGGATGCCCTCCACTTCCTGGCAATACCAGAGCGGATAGGTGTCGTTGTCGCCATAAGTGAAGATAATGGCGTTGGGATCACAGGAATTGAGGAAATTGCTGGCATAGTCGCGGCTTGCAAAATGGTGGGCGCGGCTGTGGTCGTCCCAGTTTTGTGTCACCATCAATAAGGGTGCGGAAAGTGCAAGCAGGGTAGCCACAGGCGCGGCGATGCCTTTCAGGCTTTTGTTGAACATGTCCCACAGTGCCACCACGCTCAGGCCAATCCAGATACAAAAGGTAAAAAAAGAGCCTGCCAATACATAGTCGCGTTCGCGGGGCTCACTGGGGGGCTGATTGGAATAAACAATAATGCCAATGCCCGTGATGATAAACAAGGCCATGATGGCAGCAAAATCGCGGGGTCGCTTGCGGTAATGGAAAAACATACCCAGAATACCGAGCAGGAAGGGGATCATGTAATACTTATTTCTCCCTTGATTGTTCTTCTGAAAATCAGGCAACGCCTCTTGGTTACCAATGCGGCCTGCATCTATGGCATCGAATCCAGTAATCCAGTTGCCGGCCGTAGGGTCCCAGGAATAATAGCCTTGATCGCCGTTTTGACGACCAGAGAAATTCCACATAAAGTAGCGCCAATACATCCAGCCCAACTGGTATTTCCAGAAAAACTCAAGGTTGTCGCCAAGTGTTGGTTCACCTGTAGGCTTATCTATCCAGCGACGGTAAAGCGCAGGGCGGCCTTGGGAGTAATCGCCCATACGGGGAAAAATGGTTTGGCCGACTGATGAATATTCATAATCTACTTTTTCATCCACAACTGCGTAGCGATTGCCTACCCGGCCATAACGTTCCTCCGACTTTATCCCCGTCGGTTGAGCGTCAAAAGAGGGGCCTCGAAGGAGCGGGCGTTCTCCATACTGTTCACGGTTGAGGTAAGGAAGCAGGCGCATTGGGTCTGAGGGGTCGTTCATATTGATCGGCGTGTTCGCATTGGCCCGAACGATCACGGTGCCGTAAGCGAAATAAGCGATCACCACCACACCCATGGCTACCACCATGCGCTGCAAAAGCCCGTTGCCAGTGCGCTGTGCACGGCGGAGGCCATACCATAAAGCACCGCTAAAAATCAGCAAAACCGGGATGATGCCCGAATAAAAGGGCGCGCCAAAACTATTAACCATCAATTTGTCAAAATAGGCCCAAAGCGTTGGAATACCCGCAATGATGATTTTTTGAATGGCTACAATAAACACAACGCCCACCATAGCAGCCACCAAAGTGCCTAACACGGTCGGCTTTTTTGATTTTTTGAAATAGTAGAACATTGCCAGCGCGGGAAAGGTCAAGAGGCTCAACAAGTGAACCCCCATGGAAAGCGCTACCGAATAAAATGCGAAGACAAGCCAACGATCCGCTTGCGCATTGTCTGGCAGATTGTACCATTTAAGGGTGGCCCACAGGGTCATGGCGGTGAAAAAAGTGGACATGGCGTACACCTCGCCTTCCACTGCGGAAAACCAAATAGAGGACGTAAATGCCGTGCAAAGCCCTGCCACCATGCCAGCACCTACTGCTGCAATGGCTTCACCACCAACGGGCTCAGTTTCGCGCCCTACCAGAATCAAGCGGGCTAAAATGCTGGTGCTCCAACATACAAACAACCCGGTAAAGGCGGTGCAAATGGCGGAGAGCAGGTTGACCGAGTAGGCGATATTGGCCGGATCGCTCGAAAGCATACTACCCACCCAGGCGAACAAACGGCCTACGAGCAAGAAGATGGGCGCGCCGGGCGGGTGCACTACTTGGAGTTTGTAGGCGCCAGAGATAAATTCGCCGCAGTCCCAGAGACTGCCGGTTGGTTCGGCCGCCAGGCCAAGTACTACTGCTGCGATGCCAAAGGTGATCCAGCCTACGAGATTGTTAAGCGATTTGAAGGAAAAATTCATGTTTTCGTTGTGTGTGAAAGCAAAGCCGTGCAATAAATATGACTGTCAAATTGGGTTTATGAGGGTTTATGAGGGTTTATGAGGGTTTATATTCAGCTCTCGAACACCTTTTGGGTACTGAATA
>JANMME010000312.1:0-7951 GCA_031373015.1 Saprospiraceae bacterium | reverse complement strand
ACGTTCAGTTGGGAAAAACAAAACAGTTTGAATGATTTGCGTCCGGAAGTATAGCCGTGTTTGTGCAGGAATGCCGAATACTCGGCATCAGCGTTTTGCAATACCTTGTATATCCATGCAGATAGTTCATACTGGTAATTGACCGGCAGTACGGGATATTCATCGAGGCAGCGTAGCGTAATTTTGAATTGCATCTTTTGGCCAAAATGGTTAAACGATTAAATGATAGGACAAAGGTCAAGGCATCCCCGCCGAACTGACTTCTCCCCCCTCCCCCTTTTTTTTACCTGCCCGCCTGCAGGGGCTTGACGGGCAGGCGGGCAGACTTTCCAAGTCTCAAAGACTTGGAAAGTCTAAGAACCCCGAAACGCTCAAAACCGCATCTTCCCCACTTCCCCCCTCAAGTGCTCGCGCAGCGATTCCGGCGCAATCACCTCAATATCAAGGTGGTAAAATCCGAGAATAAAATTGGCTACCCCAAAGAACTGGCTGTTTACATCTGCCTGGAAATCAAAAAAGTTCGGATCGGTAGTGGCTTCGATATGGCCACGGGTGAGTGGGTAACGTTCGATAAGTTCGTTGTATGCGCCTACGCTCAGGCGCAGGTGAACATTGACTTGTTTGTTGGTCACAATCCGGAAAGGATCGGTATTCATGATGTTGTGGTGGCCTTCGTGCGCCCAGGGGGTATCGGTCAACTTAACGCGCACAAAACGGGTGAGTCGAAAGTGACGCACAGCTCGTTTTTCCAGATCAAAGGCATGGAGCATGTCATCGGCAGGCACGATGTGGAAAGGCTCGACCAAGCGGTCGCTCACCTGACTGCTGTTGGAGGATCGGTAGCCTTCCAGCACTACCATACGCTTTTCCGACTTTGCTTGTTCGAGCAATTCCACTTTTGTCAGGTGCGGTTTGCGGAGGTAGGCAAACCCAAGTCGGCTATAGTCGTACAGCGCGTGTAGTTTTTGGATCAATTGCGCTTGTTTTTCAGGGGTAGTGCGCAGGCTTCGTATGGCCTCATACAGGAGTGTGCGTTCTTCCTCGGAGAAATAGAGCAGTTCGGAAATCTTTTTCAAGGATCGGTTCACCTTGAAAGCAAGCCGATGCCGCTTGTCTCGGTCAAGTTCTAGTCCGAGTTCGCTAAAGAGGGCGAGGTCGTTCTTTATCGTGTCTTCGTGAACGCCATACTCTTCTGCAAAATGCTGTTTGGTATAGCCATAGGGGCGTTCAATAATATTGCGCATGACGCGCAAGAGGCGGGCTTTCGTGCCATATTCGGTATCTTTTGGCATAATGGAAGTTGGTAATTATACTGCAATAATACTCTCTTCCCGTGATACAGCAAAAATTTTGCCCCCTTTCTTTATTTTCCCAGAGTCCAGATATTATGCTTTATTTTTGGCATCCTAAATCTTCACTCAAATCCGATTTCCATGAAAAAAATCTGTTTGCTCGTTTTGCCCGCTTTACCCGCCATAGCACGAAGTGCGAAGGCGGGCTTACCCGCCATAGCCTTTTCACATGCCAAAGTTTTAACGACTGCGTGTGCGAAGGCGGGCTTCTTTTTCCTACTTCTAATCTCCTCCCTCTCCGCCCAAACCCTCTCCTTCCAACCCCGTGGCGTTGGCGGTGGTGGCGCCCTCTTCTTTCCCAGCGTCAACCCCGGCAACGACGCAGAATTCTACGTCTCCTGCGACATGAGCCAGTTGTTTCACACCACGGATTTTGGCAACAACTACACGCAAATCCCTTTTCAAGACCTACAGGTTTTTGGCGCAAATTCAACCTACGAGTGGACCAACGACCCGAACGTGGCCTACTGCAACCACAACGACGGCAACTACGGATACCCAGTCCGTACCATGAATGGCGGGACTTCCTGGCAGCCCTTGCCCGGTCACGATCCCAACAACGAGAACGTTTACCGAATGGCGGCCAACTACCAGAAACCCAATCAGTTGCTCATCAATTACTACGGCTACATTTTCATTTCAAACGACTTTGGGACTACCTTCAAGCTGGTGAAACAGGCCGCCAACAATGGCGTGGGCCTCATCATGGGCGGGACTTTTTTTGATGGCAACAACATTTATATCGGCACGAATGAGGGCGTTTTCCGTAGCACAGACGGCGGCAGTTCCTTCTCGCTGATGGCGACAAGTGGCATAGCCGCCGGGCAGGTTATATGGAGTTTTGCCGCAGGAAAAAGCGGTGGAACAACAAGATTCGCTTGTATCACGGCGAATGCGGGTGATGTGTACAACGGTGTAATGCCCTGGGAATACTGGGGCTTCGCCAAAGGGGTGTATGTGATGGACAATGCCTCTGGCACATGGCAATCAAAGGCAACTGGCATTGATTTCAACAGCGATTTTATCATGTACGTCGGCATGGCCTGGAACGACGCAAACACCATTTACCTCGGCGGCAACGATAGCGCGCTCGGCGCACCCCTCGTGATGAAGTCCGTAAATGGCGGCAATTCTTGGACAAAAATTTTTCTTAGCACCAACAACCAGCACATTGCAACCGGCTGGAGTGGCGATGGCGGAGATAAAGGCTGGAGCTGGGGAGAGACTTGTTTTGGCATCAGCGTAGCGCCTTTAAACTCGAGCAAAGTGCTGTACAGCGATTTCGGGTTTGTCCACGCAAGCGCTGACGGCGGGGCTAATTGGAAACAGGCCTACCTCAACCCCCAGAATCAAAACCCTCCTGATGCACCAACACCCAAGCGTAAAGCCTATAAAAGCAATGGCCTTGAAAACACTACAGCATGGCAGATTCACTGGCACAATCAGAACGAGGTGCTTACTGCATTTAGTGATATCGGCATGATTCGGAGTACCGACGGCGGCACGCTTTGGGGGTTCAACTATGCAGGGATATCGGTCAATTCGGTATATCGAATCATCGAATCGCCCGTAAATAATTTCACGTTGGCGGCCACTTCAGGTATCCACGATATGTACCAAAGCACCCGCCTTGCAGATGCGCAATTGGATGCCAATGACAACTCTGGAAAGATATTTTATTCTACAAATGGTGGCAATGATTGGCAAATATTCAATGATTTTGGTCACCCTGTTTTCTGGATTGCCAACGATCCAAATCAACCGACGAAACTCTACGCCAGCGTAATCCATTACGGCGGCGGTGGAGCAGCGATGAAAGGCGGCATTTGGAAAGGTAGTTTTCCTAACGGCGCTTGGATTCAACTTCCTGCCCCACCACGTACGGAGGGTCACCCGGCCAGCATCGTCGTATTAAATGATGGAAAAGTGGCTTGTACTTTTTCCGGACGAAGGAATTCTGCCGGGACATTCACCGCCAGTTCGGGCGTGTTTCTCTACGATCCCGTCACGAACACTTGGTCTGATCGCAGCCACACAGATATGTATTATTGGACAAAAGACCTCGTGGTGGACCCTTCCGATCCCAACCAAAATACCTGGTACGTCGGGGTGTTCAGTGGCTGGGGTGGTGCGCCAAACGGGAAAGGCGGGCTTTTCCGGACGATAGACCGAGGCCTACATTGGACAAAACTCACCGGAACACAGTTCGACCGTGTTACTTCACTGACTTTCAATCCCCAAAAGCCAACACAAGCCTACCTGACGACCGAAACGCAGGGACTGTGGGTTAGCAACAATATGAATGCAAACGTCCCTATTTGGAATCTGGTGGAATCCTATCCCTTCCGCCAGCCAGAGCGGGTGTTTTTCAATCCCTACAAGCCCTCTGAAATGTGGGTGAGTAGTTTTGGAAACGGCATAAAAGTGGCTCAAAGCTCCACGGCTACCCACGAAACCGCTGACTTCTCCCCTACCCTGCGGGTATGGCCTAATCCGGTGGGGGACGGGGTATTGCAAATTGAATTGCAGGACAATGCGTCAGGTTTTGACCATAACATCAACGTCTCAGATGCGTTGGGGAGGGTCGTATGGCAGGGCCGGGCGATCGAGGGCGAGCAAGTGCTGAAATTGAATGCTCTAGGTTGGCCTTCAGGTCTGTATGTTGTAAAACACGGAGCTGCAAGCGAGTGGTTTTTCAAAATATAATGTGAGCACACAGCAGCGAAACGACAGGGTTATTCGTTCCAAAAAGGAAGTCCAACATTTTTCACTAAAAACTTCTGACGATGAAACGCATCTACCTTCTTTTCGCGCTATGTAGCGTGCTTACTGAAACCACTTTCGCCCAAACCCTCATTTTCGCCCGCAACTATGGCGGCCTCGGATATGATGACGCTCGGGGTATGGCATTAGCGACTGATGGCTGCCTTGTGTTCACCGGTCTCAGCAATAGTGGCCCAGATTCCCTAGGCGATATGTACCTGACCAAGGTAAATGCGGCAGGTGCGGTGCTGTGGACGCATTATTACGGCAGACCCAAAGAAGATGGAGGCAATTTCGTCCTACATACCTCAGATGGAGGCTATCTCATCTCTGGTCATACCGCGTTCAGCACTGGTGAAGAATGTGACGGTTTTCTTGTTAAAACAGATGCCAATGGGCAAGAACTTTGGCGCAGCATCGTCGGGACAGCTTATGATGATGTGTGCAATGGAGCCCTAGAAATGGAGGATGGCACCTTTATCGTTGTAGGAAGGGTCGAAAACGAAGAAACCCATTCTTTTCGGGTGCTTTTTGCTAAAATTTCATCCAAAGGCGAACAAATCTGGCTTAAGGATCTTGAGACTGATCTTCCTTCGCTCGGCTTCCGAATCGTCCGCAGCAGCGATGGAAATCTGCTAGTGGCAGGCTATTCTTACCACCCCGATCAGTTTGGAACCGAAATGATGGTGCTAAAATGTGACCTTGAAGGGCATGTTTTGTGGAACACCCAGTGCGGAACCAGCCAGAACGATCGGGCTTATGCACTG
Organism: Saprospiraceae bacterium; assembly: GCA_031373015.1. Classification (GTDB taxonomy): domain Bacteria; phylum Bacteroidota; class Bacteroidia; order Chitinophagales; family Saprospiraceae; genus M3007. Next base: position 3,069 of record JANMME010000312.1, on the reverse strand, counting down.
ATTCCCACGCCCGATGGTGGTTGTGTGGCTGTAGGGGGCGCGAGCGACATAAACGACCATCTGATACAGATGGAGGCGTTCCGCTTGAGTGCAAACGGTGCAATTTCCGCCAGCAATGTTCAAATATCCACTTCTGAGGGGTATCTCTTCGATATTGCAAAAACCGCAGATGGACGCATGGCGGTTGCTGGAGTTCTAAAAGAACCCAATGCTGCTTTTAGCCAGCCGGTTCTTGGTATCTTAAAAGACGATCTCTCGGTAAGCGAATGGGAAACCGTCAGACTACCTTCAACTGGACGCACGCGAGCTTTGATGGAAGATAAGGCGGGAAACCTATTGCTTTGCGGTAACGTTGAAGGGCTTCAAGGCACGCCAGACGACATTTTTCTCGCGAAAACGCCTCCCTTGCAAGCCACTTCTGGGGTTAAGGATGTTGAGGCTTCTCCCTATCTGCTTTTCCCCAACCCCTTCCACGACTTTACCTATTTGAAAATTGGCGAGCCTGCTCAATCTAAGACGCTTACAATCAGCGCTTTAGATGGCAAGAAACTGCGGCATACGACTTTTGACAGTGCCGAATTGTTTGTGTATCGCAATGGATTACTGCCGGGGCTGTATTTGTTCACAGTAAATGATGGGGATGGGAAGTTGTTGACTAGCGGGAAATTGGTTGTTAAGTAAACTAAAGGGCGCCAAAATTAATGTATAAATTCAAACAAATCCCCATCCTGCAAAAATGGTAACTGCTCGCGGTAAGCGTGCAAGGCTTCCAAGGAAATCTCAAGGGTAAGAATATCTTCCTTGCCATCAGAAATTTGCACCAGCGGCTGACCTGAGTAGTCAACAATAGCCGAATCACCCGTATATTCGAAGCCATTGCCATCAAACCCTGCGATGTTCACTCCCACTACAAACGATTGATTTTCAATTGCTCTCGCGGTCATTAAAGACCGCCAATGATGCGCCCGGCGGTTAGGCCAATTGGCCACATAGATCAGCAGATCGTAGTAAGGTGTGAGGCCAGTCACGATAGAGCCCAAGGTATTCCTACTCCATGCAGGGAATCGCAAATCGTAACAAATCAGTGGGCAAATGCGCCAGCCGAGCCATTCTACGCTGAGGCGTTTTTTCCCGGCAGCATAGTGCTCGTTTTCATTGGCAAGGGAAAACAGGTGTTTTTTGTCGTAAAAATCAAACGATCCATCGGGTCGCATGAAAATGAGGCGGTTGTAAAAATAGCCTCCTGCTGTGCAGATGAAACTCCCCGTTACGGCGGCATTCAAATTGCCTGACATCTCTTTCAGCCAGTTCAGGGTCTTTCCGTCCATCGGCTCAGCAAGCAATTGGGTATTCATTGAAAAGCCTGTAGTGAACATTTCAGGAAGCACCACCAAGTCGGTATGGCCGCACAAAGGGGCCAACTTTTGGGCAAACATTTCGCGGTTCGCTTCGGGGTTTTCCCAGTGCAGGGAGGATTGTACGATTGAGATGCGCATTGGCAATGTTATTTTGGAAGCAAGGTACGGCTCAGAAAATCATGCTAACTTTGGCAATCATTTAAATTTACGAATCCATGAGATTTTTTATACTCTTAATGCTGTCCATCTCTGGGCACTCCCTGTTCGCCCAATCCGGCATAGTTTGGTCGCAAACTGCCCAAGTAACTGGCAATCAATTCGGAAACATGCACCCGAGGGTGGCTACCGATGGGGCCGGGAACCCGATGCTCATTTGGGGCAACAGCAATACCAAGCAAGTTTTTTTTACGCGTTGGGCGGGCAACGGTTTTTCCAATCCGGTAGCCTTGAACCCAGCCTCCATACCCATTTTTGCAGCATCCTGGGCTGGCCCAGACCTGGCTTCACACGGAGACACCGTTTATGTGGTTTTTAAAGAAACGCCCGAAGACGACAGTGGGATTTATATTGTGCGCTCCTTTGATGGTGGGGTAAGTTTTTCTGGCCCAGAGCGGGTGGATGCTATAGCCGACAGTATTTCGCGATTTCCTGCCGTAACTGCCGATGCGGGCGGCCATCCCTTGGTTGCGTTTATGAAATTTGATCCGGGCTGGGAGAATGCGCGTTACGTATTGGCCAAATCGAACGATTACGGCAATACTTTTGGGGTTGATGTGTTGGGGAGCAGATTTTCGGGCGGAAATGTTTGCGATTGTTGCCCTGCCACCGTGGTCTCTTCGGGCAATACCACCGCTTTGCTTTATCGGGATAACTTGAATGACCTGCGTAATAGCTGGGCAGGAATCTCATTCGACGGCGGCAGCAGTTTTGCTGGAGGAATTCAAATAGATAACACGGATTGGAACATCAGTTCATGCCCATCAAGTGGCCCTGACGGCGTTATTTACGGAAACAATCTCTACTCCGTTTTCATGAGTGGCGCCAGCGGAAAAACCTTGTGCTACCGCAGCCGCTCCTCACTCAGCAACCTGAAAATGGAATCCATTGAGCCGCTCACAGGGAACTTTGTCGGGCTCGGGCAACAGAATTTCCCCAGAATTGCCGCCTCAGAAAATGCCGCTGCCGTGGTTTGGGCACAAACGATGAACGGCAGTGCCCAGTTGGCCGTTCAATTTACAAACAACATCACCAACGGTTTTCCGCCCGGGTATGAGGTACTGGTCGCGAATAATGTGATGAATGCTGACGTGGCCTTTTCCCAAAATGGCAAAGTCTATGTGGTTTGGGAAGACATGAGCAGTGGCACGGTCAAGTATAAAACCGGCACTTATACTGTTTCAGGGGCAAGCACTCCGTCCGACAGCGGCAATGAATCCGTCCGGGTTTACCCTAATCCAGCATCCGCTTCGGGTTTTTATCTCCAATTTAAAGCAGCCGATGATACCCAGGTGGGCTACTCTGTTTTTGGTACTCAAGGGCAACTACCTGCCTCGGGAACAGGCCAGGCCGTTGATGGTGTCCTGAAAGTGGATGCTTCTGGTCTTTCGAGCGGGGTTTATATCATAAGGATCAATTATCGCGGTCAGGTTGGATTTCGTAAGGTGGTCATCCGGTAGTGGCAGTCAACAATCGTGGGAGACCTCGGAGGTTT
>JANMME010000242.1:0-3619 GCA_031373015.1 Saprospiraceae bacterium | reverse complement strand
TCATTCACCCCTGCCGACCAATGGGAAGTCGGTGTTGACCTCGGTGTTCCATTTTTCAAAACTGTCTTTGATGCTGCGAAACCTGGCTTTGGCGGCGGGCTCCACGTCCGCAAATCACTTGGCAGCGTTTTCTCTCTCCGTTTCAACGGATTGTACGCATCCGCGAAAAACGAAGATGATGCACCAAGCACGGACAATTCTGAAACCAAGTGGTTTTCGGGCAGTGGCCAATTGGTGATGACCGTAAACAACCTCCGCTTCGACAAGCCTTACCGCAAAGTAGGTATCAATGTTTATGGCGGACTTGGCTATGCATCTACTGATGTTACGTTAAATGGCAACGCGGTTTCTCCTAAGGCTGCAGGCGCTACTGCAGAATTGGGTGCTGGTCTCGCTTTCCGTTTCAACTCGAAATTCAACCTCGGTCTTGAGTACACCGTTGCGCGGATACTTGGTAGCGATGGGGATTTGGTAGATGGTCGGAACAGAGATATAGATGGCAACAAGACCGTTGAATCAGACTGGTTCCACTGGCCACACCTTTCGTTGAACTTCAACATTGGTGGCAAAGACAAAGCCGGCAACAAAAAATCTGAGCCGCTTTACTGGGTCAACCCGATGGAACAGGCTGGCCAGGCCATTTCAGACCTTGAAAAACGCCCGATCTACGACCCAACCGACACCGACGGCGACGGCATCATTGACGCTATTGACGACGAAGACAACAGCCCTGCTGGCGCTCGCGTAGACACCAAAGGTGTGACGCTTGACTCTGACGGCGACAAAGTGCCCAACTACAAAGACAAAGAGCCTTTCTCTCCTCCGGGCTACACGGTCAATGCTGATGGCGTGGCACAGGTGCCTAAGCCCATCACCGAGGCCGACGTGAATCGCATCGTGGACGCTAAAATCGCTGCCATCAAGTTCCCAACGCCTAATACCAATGAGTGGTTCCTGCCTATGGTGAACTTTGGTGACAACCGTTACGACTTGCGTTACAGCGAGTACGAAAAGCTTTACCAAGTGGCTACCGTGTTGAAAAACAACCCTGGTATCAAAGTCGTGGCTGTAGGCCACACCGACGACCGTGGTTCAGAAGGCTACAACGCAGTGCTTTCTTACAACCGCGCCAAGGCTGCTATCGAAATGCTCGTATCGCAGTACGGTGTTTCCCGCGACCGCGTCATCCTCAACTGGGCTGGCGAAACCGCTAACCTGGTTCCACAGAAGGGTGCCAGCATGATCAACCGCCGCGTAGAATTCCGCGTAGCAAAAGGCGAAACCGAAATGGCTCGCCCAGAAGGCAAAGACGCTGGCAAAGGCAGCTTCAAAGGCAACAAAGACGCTGGCTACTAATTGATAGTCAACAAATGATACGATGGGCAACCTCCCGTGTGGGGGTTGCCCATTTTTTGTAGATATAAAACCGCAAAATGTAAAACAGGAGAACCGCAAAATATAAAACCAAGAGGGGTGGTGCCGTTCCTTGCCACTGGGCCCCCTTCTCTTGGTTTTATATTTTGCGGTTCTCCTGTTTTACATTTTGCGGTTTATTTAGTTTTAAATTTTGCGGTTCTCCTGTTTTATATTTTGCGGTTTAAATTTACCTGTAGTGGCTATTCATACAAAGCGCAAATACCTGAATCTTGCTTTCAAGGCCTTGGTTTTGCTTTTGTTGTCGGGCGTGTTGTATTTTGAACTGACGGAGAAAGATAAGCTGCCCCAAATCTGGTCGGCCTTTCGGCAGCAATTGGCGGGCGCGCATATAGGCTGGCTTCTGATAGTGCTGATCCTCATGCCCCTCAATTGGATGGCAGAGACCCAAAAGTGGCAGCCATTCCTGCGCCGTTTCGAGCCGATCAATCATTGGAAAGCCCTGCGGGCGGTATTGGCGGGCGTGGCCGTTTCACTTTTCACCCCCAATCGAATCGGGGAATATGGCGGGAGAATCCTCTTTGTCAGACCGGAAAACCGCTGGAAGGCCGTCATAATCAATCTGGTGGGGAATTTTGCCCAATTCATGGTGCTGCTCACAGCAGGTGCGGCAGGTTCTGTGTGGATCATGGGGCGATTCTGGCATCTGGAGCCGCTTTACATCCAAGTATTTGCGCTCGTGGCAACCATTGGGCTGGTAATGATGTTTTTAGTGTATTGCAACATAAAGGCCGTCACCCCGATTGCACGGAAAATCCCAGTGTTGCGGCGAGTCAAACGTTTTGTAAAAGATCTGCGGGTTTTGGAACATTTCAGCCGTCGCGAACTTTCCGATATTTTGAAATGGGCCACCCTACGTTACGGCATTTACGCCACGCAGTACATGTTTTTGCTGAAATTTTTTGACATTAAAACCAACCTTTGGGATGGCTATGCAGGCATTGCTGTCCTATTTTTGCTCCAAACAAGCATCCCCCTCCCACCGGTGACGGGGCTTGTAGCGCGGGGCAGTTTGGCGGTGCAAATGTGGGAGCAAGTGGGTGCAAACGAAATCAGCAGTCTTGCCGCTACCTTTACCTTGTGGATAATAAACCTGATTTTGCCCGCGTTGGTGGGTACTTTTTCACTTTTTTACGTCAACATCGCCAAAATATTTGTGCATGAAAACGACATTGCTTAAAAATTCGACTTTTGGGCTTTATGCCCTCCTCGCCTTCACAGTCTTGGGCTATACGTCTCCCGACGGCCATAGCCAACAGACGCCAACAGATTCAATGGCTGGACAAACCGCCGATGTAGCCTTCCAGCACGGAGAGCGGCTCACCTATAAGATCTACTACAACCTCAACTTTATCTGGGTGCCTGCTGGCGAAGTCACCTTTAAAATCTTTGACGAAGGCAAGCAATATCACTATCAAGCCATAGGCGAGACCTACGATTCTTACGAGTGGTTTTTTAGCGCAAAAGACGAGTACGACTCTTGGGTGGACAAAAACACACTGTTGCCCAACTATTCAGAACGCAGCGTGAATGAAGGAGACTACCATATCTTTGAAAAGATAGCCTTCAACCAAGCCGGTCGGAAAATGACGGTGTGGCGCGCACCCAAGCGCGGCGCAGCGGAAGAAAAGACCGAACACACGGTAAAATCCGATTGCAACGACGTGCTTTCGAGCCTCTACAACCTCCGCAACGTTGATTACGGAAGCCAACAGGCTGGTTACTCCGTACCCTTCCAAATCTTTATGGACAAGGAAGAATACCCCTTGAAAATGAATTATTTAGGGAAAGACTCGAATAAAAAGATCTACAAAATGGGGCATTACAAAACCCTCAAATTTCAGCCAGAGGTCATTGCGGGCAATGTGTTCAAGGAGGATGCAAAAATGACCGTTTGGGTTTCTGACGATGCCAACCGAATCCCGCTCCTCATCGAATCGCCCGTTTCCGTTGGTTCGGTGAAAATGGTGTTAAAGAATTATTGGGGGTTGAAGTACAATTTTGAAGCGAAGAATTGAGGTAAATTGGTAGTTTTTCCCGCCTTCAGTCGTCGCAGGCGAACCAAAGTCTTGACCAAGGAGGGAGGCGGTTTGCAAATATGAGTCATCCCGAATTTTGAGTTTAATACGTCCCAGCGGGACGGAATCTTTGTAGAAATGTTGTTTTCGATGCATAAGCGTGCCGT
>JANMME010000218.1:0-1792 GCA_031373015.1 Saprospiraceae bacterium | reverse complement strand
ACACCTCACGCCTTCAATATAGATCCTTGAGTGGCGGGGGTGCAGGGCTGTCTTTCAAAAAAATTCAATAAGCATCAACACGGGGATTCCTGGGGAGTTCTACATTCGCAGCGTGAATTACCCCCTCGCGTTCATACGGATGCTCCGGCTTCCCAATCTGCCCATTGTGTACCTCACGCAATATGTGCCCTATTGGTTTGCCCTCCGCCCTGCGCTTTTAAAAGCAGGAGGGATTCCTTTGCTTACAGGACGCACGTTCAACCTAATCGCTGCGGCCACAATGCTTACTACCTTGGCCGGTTATATCCTGAACGATTACTACGACCGAAATATTGATGCCATGAACAGGCCTCGCCGGGCTATTTGGGGGCGTGTATTGACCCCGTTTTTTGCACTGATATTGTACGCGCTGGTTGTAGGCAGCGCGCACTGGCTGGCGTTCCTGATTGACCAGGAACTCCAACCACGCGACCACTGGCCTTTGTGGGTGTTTCCAGGCATTTCGTTCCTGCTTTTCCTTTATGCATGGGTGTTGAAATGCACGGCTTTGGTGGGGAATTTGCTCGTGTCCGTCTTATGTGCCTTGGTGCCGGTCGTCATGCTTTTGCCAGAGCAAAGGGCCATCTGGCTCAGCTCTTTCGTTCAGCCCGACACGATCCAGCAGGCCGTTGCGCTCGTGTGGCTCTACGCGCTTTTTGCGTTCCTTTCTAACCTGTTGCGCGAACAGATCAAAGATCTCGAGGACTTCCAAGGAGATGCCGCCTGCGGTTGCAACACCCTTGCCGTGCTGAAAGGGCCAAGTTTTGCCAAAAAACCTGCGGGCATGACGGGACTTTTACTGAGCCTGTTTGTCGGCTTATTGCTGGTCTTTTGGCATCAAACCGGCGCGCCAGATTGGCAAGTGGGCGCTGGAACGCTGCTTTTGTTATTACCTGCACTTTTTACTACGTTCATTTTATACCGCGCCCAAGGCAAGCCAGATTTTTCTCGTGCCAGCCTTTTGGTCAAAATCGTCATGTTTGCCGGGGTTTTCCTGCTGCTGCGCTGCTGGCCAGAGGACATTGTTGGCGCGGCGCAGCGCTATCTTGAATATTGTACATTGGGCGTTGGAAATTTGGTGGAATGACCCAATGTCTAATGTCCAATGTCTAATGACTAATATACAACGCCCGCTCATCCTCGCTTCAAAAAGCCCACGCCGAAGCCAACTCTTGCGCGAAGCAGGCTTTGATTTCAGCGTACAAACATTCGATGTGGACGAATCCTTTCCACCCGAAATGCCGCCCGAAGAAGTTGCTCCTTGGCTCGCCCAGCGAAAAGCCGAAGCCGCAGCACACTTGATTCAAGGGGACGAAATCATTCTTGCAGCCGATTCGGTGGTAATTCTTGGTAGGCAAATTTTCAACAAACCTGCCAGCTACGAAGAGGCATTCGGCATGATTCGCGCCCTTTCCGGGCGACAGCATACCGTGATAACGGGTGTTTGTTTGCTTTCAAAAGAAAAAGAAAAAGTGTTTGCAGGCGTTACAAAGGTTTGGTTTTCAGAACTTTCCGACGAGGAGATAGACTATTATATCCGTACTTGCGAACCCTTTGACAAGGCCGGGTCTTATGGCGCGCAAGATTGGATCGGCCATTGCAAGATCACCCGCATAGAAGGCACTTTTCAAAATGTCATGGGTTTGCCAGTGGATCTGGTGTACGCGGAATTAAAGAATTTCTAAAAGAGTGGTTCGTGTTCTGGGCGGTCGGCGTGCGCCTGTTGCTGGCCGGCCTGCGCCAGATCGTGCAG
>JANMME010000196.1:0-2013 GCA_031373015.1 Saprospiraceae bacterium | reverse complement strand
CGGCCTTGGCCGCGCATTACCTGCCCGGTGCGTGTCATTCATGCGGTGAACGACCGACTGGTGCCCGTGGCCAATACCGATTTTGCAAAAAAAATGTTGGTGAATTGCCCAGATTTAAAAGTTGAAATCCTCCCGGATGGCAACCATTTTATTTTGTGGAGCCGTGAGGAAAAAATCAAGGAAGCGATCCTTGAAACAATAGGCTTTTGATCGCTGCGTGACAATGGTTTGCCGTAAGTCGCCCTACCCAATGGGCGGCGCGAGGTATCGAAGCTTAGAAAAGTGCTATACACTGTGACAGTACGCAGGCAGATAACCCAGGAATAAACTACCTTGTTGCTTCCATTCAGATTTTCAGCTCCAATCTTTTGACAAATTCCACCATTATCGCCCAAACAGACCAATGGATAAACGCAGTGGTTATCGGCTGCAATTTTTGTCCCTTCGCAGCGAAAGCCCGACTTCGAAAAATGATCCGATATGTGGTATTGCCGGAGGCAACCCTCGAAAGTAGTCTGGAGGCCGTTATAGAAGAATTGCGTTATCTGGACAGAACAGCGGGCATTGAAACAACCCTGCTCATTTTCCCCAATCATTTTGCCGATTTCGAGGACTTCCTCGATCTGCTTGCATTGGCCGAAGATCTGTCTGCTGAACAAGGTTACGAGGGCATTTATCAGATCGCCAGTTTCCATCCAGAATACTGCTTTGCAGGAGCGGGCGACAAAGATCCCGCGAATTATACCAACCGTTCTCCCTATCCTATGCTGCACCTGTTGCGGGAAGAAAGCATCACCAAAGCCGTGGATCACTATATTGATCCGGAAGGAATCCCGGAGCGAAACATTGCATTTGCACAGGAAAAAGGATTGAAATATATGCAGTTATTGCTGGCAGCTTGTATGGAAGTCGAAGGGTAAACGGCCATACTACTGGACATTTTTATTTTGCTCCCAGACCTATAAGGTTTCCAAAAACCTTATAGGTCTCGATTTTAGAAAATGTCCAGTAGTATGGTAAACGGCTCCGTGAAGTTTTCAGGCACAAGTTATGAAGTAACAGCATAGCCACTGGCCGCTTATTTCAATAGTGAGCACCTTTTAGCCAAGGTTCAGCAACCAGTTGGACGACTTCCAACGTCCAGTCCCGAACACCCCAGCGTCCGAATCCGAACACCCCAGCTCAGCCCCAAACAATACAACCAATTGATAACCAACTCCTAAATTTTCCGGCACGGGGTATGAAGTAGCACACTAAAACAATCGTCCACTCGCCCACTCCCGTGCTATGAATCAAAACAACCTAATATTCACCCTCCGAACCCTCTGGCGCAGCCGCCTTTTCACGTTCCTGAATATCATTGGCTTGTCAGTTGGACTGGCTGCGGCCTGGGTAGTGTTCCAAATCGTTCATTTTGAATTCAGTTACGATGCTGCGCACCCGAACCGAGACCGTGCTTATCGGGTGGCCAGTTGGCATTCCTCTTTGTGATGTCGCAATTGCTGCTGGTGGTCGCCTTGGTCGTGGGCCAGCAAATGCAGTTTTTGATGCGGCAGGACCTCGGTTTTGACCGCGAGGCCATTGTTTTGGTGGACATACCGTATAAAATCCTTGAAAAACCAGAGATGGCCAAGCGCCATTTTACTCTGGCTGAAGCATTTAAAAAACTGCCGGAAGTAGCAGACATCTCGATTGGAGAGCAAATTTTTTCGGACTCCTACAACACGAACAATTACGAAGCGGTCAACGAAAAAGGCGTTATATCTGAGCATGAAGTATCCAGAAGGATTGTAGACACTGCCGCCCTCGGTTTGTACAAAATACCCTTGCTCGCGGGCAGAAATTTGCTGCCCTCCGATACGGCCCGCGAGGTTATCATCAATGAAACCGCCGTAGAAACCTTCGGACTGGGCTCGCCACAAGCAGCCATAGGGCAGTTTTTGAAGGAAAACCAGGGGAACAACTATCCCATTGTGGGCGTGGTCAGCGATTTCCAAATGCTTTCCTCCCACC
>JANMME010000185.1:0-1684 GCA_031373015.1 Saprospiraceae bacterium | reverse complement strand
CGCCCCGCTCAGGCAGAGTCGGTCCAACATCTCCGGCTCATACTTGGCAAGCCTCGTCCGGAGCAGATGCGGCTCCCAGGCCGACGCTGCCGATTCGAATCCAGCTAATTGCACGATGATGTCCAAGAGGCCAGTCTCGCCATGGAGGCGTGAAAAATCGAGGCTCAATAAAAGAATACGCAGGGAGATCGCCACATTCCACGTCTGTAAGAAAGTGCTTGAAACTCTTGAAATGCGTTTCATGAAAGGGACGCAATGCGTGATAATGAATGATGCCCGTCCCTGAGATCAGATTGTCGGTATAAATCTTCCAGGGGATGCCTATGTTTTGCAGCCGATTGAAAAGCGTTGTCCCAGACTTATTGGATATCCACTTTTTTACGGGACTGTTGTTGACAAAACTAAAGGACGACCCCGAATGCCAGAACGCCCGGTTGGTAAAGGTTTGGCTCGGCACATCGCAATGCCAGTGATCGAATACTGCAAATCCCTTGGCTAAAGCAGTCATTACAGGTACCTGAGTGGGTTCGTAGCACTCCATGATGGCCTTGTAGTCCTCGTATTTGTCGTTCAGTTTGAACCAGCTGGGGTTGACACCCAGCCAGTTTAATAACCGGGCAAAACACCCTTGATTCTTCAGAGAGCGCAGGACGCTGATATAATCCTTCACAAAACCGTTCATCGGCGGATCAAGCGGAACGACTTCGGGCAGGTTGAACGGCGCAATGATCTTGTCGTCGGGTTTGCCATAGTTTGAATCCGGACAAATGGTGCCGAATACCTGTGTGTTGACATGCGCGTAAGTTTCTCCAGGGTCTGGGAAAGGCTCAAAGTAAGTGCAAGGCTCCTGAACCGGTCTCACCGATATATTTTCGCCCGCATGCCCATCTTTGACATCGTCAGGTACGGGATTGGTATGTGGGCAATCAAAATTCAATCCGGCGAATTCTTTGCCCAGCGGGAAATTGGGTTTGATATCCCCCGGCTTGTACAAATAGCCCAACAAATTGTCGAAAGAGCGGTTTTCCAGCATGAGCACGACGACGTGCTTGAAATGGTCGAGGGAGTCTTGAGGATTGTCGGTGTTGGCCATAGATGTGATAGGTGTTGGTAAAAGACAAATCAAAGATATGGCGTAACTGGTTGCAAAACTAAAAGATTTATTTGAGTGAATACAACCGAGCTTGGCCTATATGTTTGGCCACTTTGCTTGCAAGTCTCGAATTGTACCATTGAATATATTTATATCCATGTATGCATTTGTGCCCGGAACCCGATATGGACATTTCCCAGTATCACTACAGTTTAATTCGCAGGAGAATTGCCACAATGTGTATGTCTGCCAGGTTCGGGTGTTAAAATTAGGGATATTCTTTCTAAATCGTGCATGCCAAAGAGGACATTTGGCAAAAATACTATTGGAATCAAATTTTTCAGAAATGCCATTCAGAACAACCCAATTGCAATAAATTAGTGGATAACGCCCTGTTTTATTAAAAATGTAGGATATGAACTTTACAGCACTGTCTAATGGCATAGACGTTTTAGGGTCTAAATCTTCAAGGTCTAGAGCATAAGCTTCATCTGAATTAATACCAACTGTTTGCAGATAAAATGCTGCTTGTTTTAACGGATCTCCGGGCTTGCCAAGGTGATAGGACCCCCACTTATATCCCTTGTTTTT
>JANMME010000178.1:0-1749 GCA_031373015.1 Saprospiraceae bacterium | reverse complement strand
GACAACGCGACCCTCATCGAAAATGCCCGGCGGCGCCTTTCCCTGCTCGACATGACCGACAAGCAAATCCGGGAAGTAGAAACCAATCGAAAACCGCTCTTGTCGTTGCCCGTTTTCAGTCCTTATGCTGGATTGCTGGTTGAAAGCTCTGGTGCAAGTCCTGCAGGAATCATGCCCGGCAGCGGTATGAACAGTGACAAAACAGGGCAAAACCTGACCCCACCGCCCGCTGCCACAACCAGTGCCGAACTTTCCTTGAAAGAAGGCATGTATGTCCAGGCTGGTCAACGGCTTTTCGGCCTTCAAAGCCTTGCAACAGTTTGGGCAATACTCGAATTTTCCCCATCCAACGTGCAATCCTTGAAAGTCGGCCAGCGGGTCGAATTGCACATCGAATCATATACCGAACCTTTTCAGGCGAGAATCAATTACATAGAGCCGCTATACGGTGCCGGGAACAAAAACCTTCGGGCGCGGGTGTATCTGCCTAATTCCGGTGGGCGACTCCGACCTGGCACATTGCTCAACGCTACGGTCCAGGCTGGCAGCCATTCCGGCATCTGGATCCCGGCAACGGCGGTACTTGATTTAGGGAAAAGCAAGCTCGTCTTTGTAAAAAACACAGGCGGCTTCCAGTCGAGGAAAATCAGCACGGGCAAGCGTTTGGGGATAATGTTGGAAGTAACAGAAGGGCTTTCCGAGGACGATGAAATCGCTGAAAATGCGCAGTTGCTCATGGACAGCGAGGGTTTTGTCAAAGCAAACTGATGGACGATGGCGTGAGATTTGACAACTTTTAAAAAGTTGTCAAATCTTCAACCTTGACACCAGTCATTCACGATTTTTTAAATTTATCGTATTTTTGCAACTCAACATGAAAAATTAGTACCTAAAATTTAAAGTTTAAATGCAAAAACTGGTAAAACGCGATATTCAACCCATTTTGGAAAAATGGCTGTTCCGCGAAAAAACCTTGATTCTTTACGGTGCGCGTCAGGTGGGCAAAACGACGCTTTGCAAAACCCTGTTGATGCCCTTCGGCGACGGTTCGGCGTATTTCAATTGTGAAATCCAATCCGTCCGCTCGGCCTTGTCGGTCAAAGAGCCCCAAGCCCTGCGGCGTTTTATTGGCGACAAAAAAAATCGTCGTGCTGGACGAGGCGCAAACCGTGCCCGAAATCGGGCTGATCTTGAAACTGATGATTGACACTTTCCCCGAAATACAAATCATCGCAACAGGTTCTTCAAGTTTTGACCTGGCGAACCGAGCCGCTGAGCCGCTCACGGGCCGTGCCTTGCAATTCGAATTGTACCCTTTTTCCTATTCCGAGCTCGCCCAAATCCTGAACCCGGTCGAACGCGAGGCGCATTTGGATTTTTTTCTCCGCTACGGCCTTTACCCTGACATCGCTTTTGCGCCAGAACAAGATGCCCAATTCTTGCTTGACAACCTGAGCAATAGTTATCTTTTCAAGGACATTCTGATGTTCGAAAACCTAAAACGCTCCGATGTCCTGGTCAATTTGCTGCAACTTTTGGCTTTGCAACTTGGCAATCAAGTTTCCTACCACGAGTTGGCGAACCAACTGAAAGTCAGTTCTGCCACCGTCGAACGCTATATTGACTTATTGGAAAAAGCCTTCGTCGTCTTCCGTTTGCCGCCGTTCAGCCGCAACCTGCGGAGCGAAATCGGCAAAAAGAACAAGATTTATTTCTTTGACGTTGGCATCCGCAACAGCATCGTGCAAC
>JANMME010000175.1:0-2355 GCA_031373015.1 Saprospiraceae bacterium | reverse complement strand
CATCAAAGTCCTGTCGCCAAACATAAAACTGCCTCCGTGCGCCAAGATTACCACTGGGCGCTCAGAGAGCGTGTCGCCCGCCGGTTCGTACACATCCATTGAAAGGTTTATGTTTTGGCCGAGATGGCTGACGGAGGGCGCATAAACGACGGTAGTTTTTTTGACTGCAGCGAACCCGTCATCCAAATAGCGTGAGCCGTCGCAGCCGGCGTTTTGTGCAGAAAGCAGGGCCACGGAAAATGCCGAAAAGGCCAGTGGGAGGAATAATTTTTTCTTCATAAAAACTGTGATTTCGATTTGTAGGTAAAAAAAGCGGGGTGAAGTTACAGCAACGATTCATTTTGAATCGAATATCTGCAAATTCACCCCACATTGTCGGAGGAATCAATCAAAAATACGGTGGTTAAGCCAGTTCCTTTTCGGAGGAGAAAGTGGCTGCCAAAAATTCCCGGTTCATGCGCGCAATATTGCCGACCGATATTTCTTTTGGGCATTCCGCTTCACAGGCCTGCACATTGGAGCATTTTCCAAAACCTTCTTTGTCCATTTGCGCTACCATGCTCAACACGCGCTGTTGGCGTTCCACTTGTCCTTGCGGGAGCAGGGCCATGTGACTGATTTTGGCGGAGGTGAAAAGCATGGCTGAGGCGTTGGGACAAGCAGCCACACACGCGCCACAACCGATACAGGCAGCAGCGTCGAAGGCATGAGCGGCCTGATCCTTTTCAATGGGGATGGAATTGGCATCCTGCGCTTGGCCAGTATTCACACTCACATAGCCCCCAGATTGGATAATGCGGTCGAAGGAAGAACGGTCTACTACCAGGTCTTTGATGACCGGAAATGCCTGTGCACGAAATGGTTCTATCACGATGGTATCGCCTTCGTGGTAGTGACGCATGTGGACTTGGCAGGTAGTAGTGCCTTTCATCGGGCCATGCGCGCGACCGTCTATGACAAGGGAACAGGTGCCGCAAATACCTTCACGGCAGTCATGTTCAAACGCGACGGGTTCTTCTCGGCGTGCCACAAGTTGTTCGTTGAGCACGTCGAGCATTTCGAGGAACGACATATCGGGGTTCACATCGGGAAGTTCGTAGTTGACGAATTCTCCTTTGTATTGGCCGCCTTGCCGCCAGATTTTGAGTGTGAGTTTCATCTCTATTGTTGATTTTGCCTGCCCCGGTTTGGCGGGGTTGATGCTTGTATTTGTTGATTGATGGGGTCAGAGTTCCAGCCCTGCAAACAGGGTTATGGTGTTGAATTTCAAAGGGCTGCCTTTGCCAAAGCCCAAGATTCCGAAGTCGTCGCGAAGCCCAAATAGAATCCGACTCTTA
Source organism: Saprospiraceae bacterium (assembly GCA_031373015.1). Taxonomy (GTDB): domain Bacteria; phylum Bacteroidota; class Bacteroidia; order Chitinophagales; family Saprospiraceae; genus M3007. The sequence goes on along the minus strand of JANMME010000175.1, from coordinate 1,018 downwards.
TCTTTTTCCCCCAGGTGAACCCCAAACCCGGCGCTGGGCCCCAAGTAAGTTCTTTGGATAAATTTGGTTTCATTCACGACCGAGCCGCCAACTTGATATTCTTGGTGCAATAAATAATTTCCAAAAATTCCGATCTCGAAGTACCAATGCTTCTTTTTGTCCAATTGCCAAACAAGTGGCATCCCCCGCAGCGTGAGATATTCAAAAGTTTCTTTCTCCGTTTCGTTTTTGCGTTTGAACGAACTGAATGATGCCCCAAGATTCCACGCATTGCCTTTCTCGTTGACAAACCAGAAACCAAGTCCGATGGCAAAACCGGGTTTGGGCTTCAGATCAGAGGATTTTTCCCCAAACGTTCCAATGGGCATCCCCAGAAGAATGGTTGCCGCGTTTTCTTGCGCTAAGCCAGGTGTAGCCAAAAGGCAGAATAAAAGTGCAAATCGGTTCATTTTTCAATTTTTTGGATTGCTGAGCAGTTGTCAATCAGCAAGTTACCGTTCTTTCTCTCAGCACCAAGAGCGTAATAGGCCATTAAATCCAACTCATCAAAATCACCGATTGTGGGCTTGAGCAGAAACTCGTACCTCACCCATTTGGAATGGCTCACTGGCTGGCTTTCGGCCAGCAGTTCTTCCTGTTTGGTCTTGGTGTTGTAGCCCCAGATTTTCAAGATAGTGGGGGCGTTGAAGGTCACAGGTTCTGTACTTGAAGAAGTGCGAGACTTGTAACTATTTGACCTTGTAAGCCAAAGGCTGAACAAGTAAGACGAATCTTTTTTCATAGAATCGCTGAGATTTTGTCCTACGCCTTCCCAAGTGTTGTTTTCTCGAACGACCAGGCCCAAATAAGCGTCACCATCTTGTGCTGGAATGTTTACTTGAAAAAAACCTGGTTGAATGTCGGGCGGGGTTTGATCTGTAGCGCCCAAATTCACCCAACTCGATGGCACCTTGTTCGCAGCTGGGCTGTCAGCCTCAAAACTAGGGTTATTGATCTCGATAGGCTTTTGCCCCCACAT
>JANMME010000113.1:0-2237 GCA_031373015.1 Saprospiraceae bacterium | reverse complement strand
CTGGACAATTAGTTTTTACAAGACTCAAGCGTTGCAGGCATGTTTCAATTTTTTTTACAAATTTAATTGATTCCTTGCCAACAATCTACCGAACCAGTCTTTCCAATCGGAAATGCCAATATTAATTCAAAGTAATAAAGTATTAGCCTATTTTTGTAGGAAATTGTGCAAACATGATTCAGGCGACATTCACCGTTTCGGCTTCGGATTTCAACGACGAAATCATCGAGAAAATCAAATCCTATTTGGAAGGTCAACATGCAATGGTGACCATCAGCATACAAACCGAGCCTGCTGAAGCGCCTCAAAAAGAGACTAAGGAACGTGTAAAAAATAAGTTGTTAACCTTGGTGCCTAATGAGGTAATTCCACTGAGGGCAATCAGCATCAAAAGTGACGAGTTGCTGAACTTGGGCTTTGAAAGTATGATCGACTGACCTCTTGGTTTCATAAGTTTTCAAGTTGATTTTGGAGACAATTTGAAGCCCGGTTTTAGTCGTTGTCGTGTCGGTTAGTTCTTTGACAAATTGGATATTTCTAAGCGGAACACCAGACCAGGCATGTGATATTTGGGCAAAAAGGCGGTGTTCTATAGGGTTATATTTTGAGCAGTAGGCTGGGTAATGGGCTACTAAAATATTGATTTTCAATTGATTGACAAGTTTGATAAGGTCTTGTTTGAAAATATGGTGCAAGCAAGAATTCGATCCTCCGCCGTCGCATAACAGCAACATGGTATGGGCATCAGGGTATTTAAATTGGAGGTGCGACAGCCAATAATCACGCAGGTTGTCGCAAACAAATTCAGAAGTGTCTTTGCTCATCCCCAAAGTGATATAGCCCGTGTTGTCCAAGATGTCGTAGATGCCATGAGGCACTAAACGGCCTTCGGCAAATGTTGCGAAATCGTGGTCGTTCACCTTTTGCCCTTCCACGCAGTAGGTCCTGCCTTTGCGGTAAAAATTGCCCAACAGCTCTTTGTTTTTGGTGTCAATGCTGAATTGTGGCTGCTGATTTTGGGCAAAGCCCTCCCTTAACGCGGCTATCCGCTCAAACTGCTCGTTTCGACCTTCAACAATTTTCAACTCCTTGTCTTTCAATAAACTACGTTTTTTAAAACCACGCAACCCCAACATCTGCCTGACCAAATAGCGGCTCACCGAACAGTTCGAGACCTCCATTTTTTCAACAATTTGAGATTGGCTCAAATGCGTCCATTTTACGGAGGCATCCTGGGGCAGCCCCGCTGTGTTGCCTGCCAACACCTCATCAAAAGTGGACAACAGTTCGGGACGGGTCAACATTTTTTTTTAGTCCCGCCACCCGTCTTTCGAATTCGTTTCTCTGGGATAGCGGGCAAATCAGCTAACTCGGCCTTGCCCTTCCTAACGGTGTTTTCATGAATACCAAGTGCCTCACTTACTGACTTTACCCCGTAATGACCCAAAATCTTTGCCCGAAGACCCGCAAAAAGCCGTTGTTGCCGCTCGTCTAACTGCTTGAAATATCTAATTTCGTCTTCTGTAAATACTTCCATGACCGCAAAGTTCATTCTCAAAGTTCACAACTTATTTTTTACACGTTCCTAAACACATTTTAATCAAACATCTCATGGAAAGAAGGCCTACCTTTTAAAGTTATCTCCACTGCCTTTTTCCACTTATATTTTGAATTTGAGCAAAATGTTGCAAAACATTTGCCCAATTTCGTTATTTACCAAATAATTGGAATCCTAATGGTCAGAATTTTACTTCTCACGCTCTTCACATGCGTTTGCTTTTCTGCAAAAGCACAGTATTCGGAAACTTTCTCCACGCCCAATAAAGGCTATCTTTTAAGTTGTGCGAACGACCTTACGGCTGTGAACTGGTCCTTAACACCTTGGGATCCCACCGGTACTTGCCAAATCAGCCCTCCCGATCCTACTACTGACCTCCGGGATCCCCTGGATTATTTCAGCACTACTGCCGCAGGGGTGCTGGAATCCATTGATTTGGATCAGGAAGTATGCTGGCAAAGCCCGCTGATGAATATCAGCGCTGCCGGTACGGTTACACTTTCTGTTGACTTGGTTTGGAATGGTTTTGATACGGATATTGCTGCCAACAATTGTTCGGGCGATTATATCAAGGTATTATATAGTATCAACGGAGGCGCTTATACGATGGTGCCAAATCAGTTTGGCGGCGATGCCTGTGCAACAGTGGCCTATCCTTTTGGCAGCAGCCCTCCTGCAA
>JANMME010000015.1:0-1896 GCA_031373015.1 Saprospiraceae bacterium | reverse complement strand
TATTCCAAGGGTCTCGAATCTCATCCGACGGGAATGAGTCTCTTTGTTCCGAAAGCAGTAATTTAAGTTGCTGATAGTCAGTTTCTTCATTGGCTTGCATCAATCGAAAACTTCGATAATACACTTGGATCGAGGGCACTTCCTTGAACTGTCCAGCCTCTATTTTGGTCAGGGTTTCAGGCAAATAATCAATACTTTCAAAAGGTTCCAATGAGGAGTTGAGTGCGGCACAACCATGCATCAGCGCGATATTGGCCACGAATACCCCAAAAGCATCGGCGGCTTTTTTTAGTTGTACCGGGTCGGTTTGACCACGTTTTATGTTGAATTCCAATTTTTCGAATTGGATCTGGTATTGCGCAAAGGAGAAATCCGCACTCGACCGAACCTGCAATGCCGCGGTTTGCAATGCTTTGAATTCCTTTTCAAACACTGGGTTTAATTCTCGTTTGCGCAAAGATCTGCAAAGCATCAGCCCTGTGGCCGTGTCATCCTGCGACCATTCCCGGTATGCCATCCACTCCTTTACCGCGGTGAAAAGAAAGGACATCGCGTAACGTAAAGCAGTATCTTCCGCAGACGACAATTTTTGAATCTTCGACCCGTTTTGGCTTTTTTTTCCTGCCCGCCGGGTGTCCCTCCTGTCAGTTCCGAAAACCTGAATATACGCCTCTATTTTGCCCAATTCTTCGGAATGCCCTTCCGTTGTTTCCCGTACCGGGACAGTTTGGCAAAGGTGCTGACAGAGCCGGGTAACCTCTGGTCGGCGGTTGACAAACGGTGATTCAACCCAACGCAGAAGATCCGCGCGTTCCCGTTTGCCTAGTGATTGAATGACTTTGACAAGTGGCGTATGCTGCATGACGAGATTGCTATAAAATTGCGGGGTATGGGGTTGTTTGCCAATCAAAAAGATTGATAATTGTATTTCTATTTTTTTGAAAACCAATAAATTAGCCTATTTGTTTAAAAAAAACACTTGACAAATCTTAAAAAGTGTGTTTTCGCTTCCGCTTGGCAAGTCTCACTTTTGTGCCAAGAAAGTAACGTCCCTCCCTATTACTTTCTGTGTATTTTTTTCGGTACACCCTCCAAAAACTGTACTATTTTTTGCTGTTCAAAGGCGCACACCTTTGCACTGCCTCCCAATATTTTCACATTAACTACTTAATTTTTTTAACTTCCCATGAACATTTTCTTTGTTTTTCCCAAATTCGGGCTGCGTACAAAATGGCCGCTAGCCCTTGCTTTCTGCTTGCTCGGCATCACAACGACCTGGGCCAATACGTACACCGTAAGCAACACGGACGATAATGGCGCAGGTTCGCTGCGACAGGCGATCACCGATGCCAACAACAATCCCGGGGCGGATGTCATTGACTTTTCGGTGGCAGGCACGGTACTGCTTTCATCAACCTTGCCAAGTATTACAGATGCTTTGACCATTGACGGAACTACGGCACCGGGTTATACGCCGGGCACCCCCTCGTTTTTACTGGACGGAGAGATATACGTCTATCTTCGTGCAGATGAGCCCTCGGCCCTGACGATACGAGGAATGGGCGTCCACAAAACTGGCTCACCGGGAGGAAACGGTTTCATGGGCTTTGCTTCTTTTGGCGAGATCGTTGTCGAAAATTGTCGGTTCTACAATTGCGATTTTGGCATTTACTGCTATGGTGATGCCAACTGGACGATCGCGAACAACGACCTGCGGGGTTCGGGCAACGGCTTGCAATTCAACTCGGTAGGGATCGGCTCTATCATCGCACACGACAATCGCTTCGGAGGATCGCATTGTTATTACGGGGTGTACCTTGAAAATTGTGCCAACAAAATCATCGGCGATGAAAATGCCTCCCCTGCCGCCGACATCCTTATTCGTGCTGCCGACAG
>JANMME010000011.1:0-5000 GCA_031373015.1 Saprospiraceae bacterium | reverse complement strand
CCCCCACCGGCGCCAATTCCACCCTCAACCCATCCATCTCTTCCTTGATTTTTATTTGGCAGCCCAAACGGCTATTCTTTTTCACAAAAAAGGCCGAATCGAGCATCGCAAGTTCGTCGTCGCTGGGCTCCTGTAATTTGTGATCGCTCAGTACGTACACATGGCAACTGGCGCATAAAGCCATTCCGCCACAGATGCCTTCTACGGGAAGCTCGTAGGCCTTGCACAACTCCATGACATTCAAGGCCATATCTGTAGGTGCTTCCAAGGAGTGCAGTTCTCCTTCTCGGTCGAGCACCGAAATTTGAATCGTATTCATGGGGCGAAGGTCGTCATTTCGTCATTAATGACGAATTTTGCGCCGTGCACCTCTCCCAGCTCAAACTCACGAATTTCAAAAGTTACGCGGCGCAGGCCTTCGACTTTTCCCCACGGCTCAACTGTCTCACGGGCCTCAACGGCGTGGGCAAGACCAATGTGCTCGACGCGGTGCATTTTCTGTGCCTCTGCAAAAGCCATGCTGGGCTGAACGACCGGCATTTGGTACGACACGGAGAATCGTTTTTTCGTCTGGAAGGGCAATTTGAGCAGGAATCTGGTGCGGTGAAAATTGTCGCAAAATTCCAGACAGGCCACCGAAAGGAAATTGAGCGCAATGGCAACGCCTACGAACGGCTGCTGGATTACATCGGCCAGTTCCCGGTTGTGATGATCGCGCCCGACGATGTTTCGCTCGTGCAGGACGGCAGCGAAGACCGCCGCCGTTTTCTGGATTCGACCCTTTCGCAGATATCGCCCGATTATTTGCAAAACCTGTTGATTTACAATGCCTTGCTAAAACAACGCAACGCATTGCTCAAACATTTTGCCGAGCAAAAACGCTTTGACCCTATCTTGCTCGAAAGCCTGGATCGTCAAATGCCAGCGCCTGCGAAAACCATTTTTGAACAGCGGAGCAAATTTGCCGAAGCTTTTCAGCCGCTATTCCTTGAATACTACGCCACTATTTCCAATAGCCGGGAATCTGTCGGCGTTCGTTATGAATCAGATTTGGGAAAAGGAGATTTTACAGCGTTGATGCAGCAATCTTTGGAAAAAGACCGGCTCTTGCAACGCTCTACCGTTGGCCCGCACCGCGATGATTTGGCACTGTTCATGGACGGCCAGGCGGTCAAAAAATTTGCATCACAGGGACAATTGAAGTCATTTTTGCTCGCCCTCCGACTCGCCCAATACGAAGTGCTCCGTAGAGAAAAAAATGTCTCGCCCATTCTTTTGCTGGATGATATTTTTGACAAACTGGACACCCAACGAGTTAGGCAGCTTATTGCGTTACTGATTGGTCGGGACTTTGGACAAATTTTCATTACCGATACCCAACGCGAACGCATCGAGGAGGTAATTGCGTCTTTTTCTGGCGAGTACAAAATGTTTGAGATTTTCTCCGATGAAAATCAGGTGGAAACCTCGTCTGACGACTCTAAGTCGTCTGACGAGTAAGTACTTGTCCATATGATTTTCCTTAAGTCAACTTGCCCTCTAGGGGTAGGGGGCGCGACCGGGGGATTGACACAGTTTTCTGGACATCCTCGATGAAAGGGGTTTTAAAGAAATTAAAAAACAATTAAAAAGCCCCTTTTGGTCTTTATCCAATCCACATAAAGAAGGCTTGGCACTAGTTTTGCTTTCATAAGTCTAACAAACGCTCCCCCCGCTTTTCATGCAGCTTTAAACGCTTTCGGATGCAGTGGTCTGAAACGCTGAAGCTTTTGTAATTTCATAAAACATCCAACGCACAAACAGATTCACCTTTCAACATGAAAAAGACTTTTACCGTTTTCCTTTTGATTGCTTCAACAGGCTATTTCCTTTCTTGTGTTCACGACCCCGACTTCAATTATGACAAACTACTAGAAGAACAACTAAACAACCACTCTGCCACCGGTACTTACCAAAGTTATATTATGCCTGAGGGCAATGACTATGCCCTTTTGCCTAATCAGGACGAGAAAAACCCGGTTACTCAGGCGAAAGTCGAACTGGGCAGGATGTTGTTTTATGAAACAGGGCTTGCCTTGGAAAACAAATACCCGGATTCTAAATCAGCCTATTCTTGTAGCAGTTGCCATGTGCCGTCCAGAGGCTTTACGGCAGGCCGTTTTCAAGGAATCGCCGATGGTGCAGTGGGCTTTGGCGAAAGTGGGGAGCTGCGTTCTAAAAACCCCGTTTATTCGGGCGATGAAGTGGATGCGCAAGGAGCAAGGCCACTGCCCATGATGAACCTTACCTATATCACAAATGCGTTGTGGGCGGGTTCTTTCGGGTCTTTTGATGTGAATGTCGGAACCGAATCAGTGTGGAATCAGGATACCCTGGTTGCAATAAATTTCAAGGGGCTGAGAGGCTTGGAGGCAAATAATGCACGGGCCTTGGCGGTACACCGGCAAGTCATCAATAAAGGCGTCACAGATTCATTGGGATATACGGCCTTGTTTGATGCGGCTTTTCCCGAGATACCGGTAAACGAACGCTACTCCAGATTGACAGGCTCCTTTGCGATTGCAGCCTATTTCCGTACCATTTTGACGAATCGGGCGCCCTTCCAAAATTGGCTTAAAGGGGAAAAGGCGGCTATGACGGAGTCGCAAAAGAAGGGTGCACTGCTGTTTTTTGGAAAGGCGGGTTGCGTAAACTGCCACAACAGCCCTTCGCTGAACAGTTCGCCACACCAGTTTTTTGCTTTGGGTGTCAATAATCTGTATCAAAGTGGGTTTGCTGTTTTCAGGACAGGGCCCAATGATAAACGGAATCTGGGCCGGGGCGGATTTACTGGTCGGGAGGAAGACAAGCACAAATTCAAAGTGCCCCAGTTATACAATCTTCGTGATGTTGGATTCTATTTTCACGGGGGCAGCAAGCGCACTTTGCGGGAGGTAGTGGAGTATTTCAACGATGGGGTTCCGGAAAACCCGGAGGTTCCGGTGAGCCAAATTTCAAGTATTATTCATCCATTGGGCTTGACGCAACAGGAAATGGACGAGCTGGTTGAATTCCTGTCCAACGGATTGTTTGACCCTGAAATGGATCGTTACGTTCCAGCAAACGTCATGTCAGGGAATTGTTTCCCGAACAATGATGCACTGTCAAGAATTGAAATGGGATGTAATTGAGCTTGGTTCGAGTCTGATAAAATATGAGTCATCCCGAATTTTGAGTTTAATACGTCCCAGCGGGACGGAATCTTTGTAGAAATGTTGTTTTCGATGCATAAGCGTGCCGTAGGTACGCTATCTGTGGTTTTTTAGATAGCGTACCTACGGCACGCCAACCGCCTTTTCATTTGTTTTCTACCAAGATTCCGTCCCGCTGGGACGTTTAAAAAATTCGGGATGACTCATGTTGGCCTTTTATTAAAATGAACGAAAAAAAAGACGTCCTCACCCTGACCTACGATTTGTTGCACTATCTCGTGCCACAATTGGTCAAATTCCCGCGACACCAGAAATTCGTACTGGCGGACCGGCTGCAAACCGCCCTCACGGATGTGCTGCTCTTGCTCATCGAGGCCTACTACACCAAGGGCGAACCCAAGCGCATCGCTCTGCAAAAGGCCAATTTGGAGTTGGAGAAAATCCGCTTTCTGGTGCGCCTGGCTAAAGACCTGCACTGCCTCGACCTTCGGCGATACGAACTGGTGCAGACCAAAATCAACGAGATCGGGGTGCAAGCCGGTGCTTGGCTCAAAAGCCTTGCACCATGAAAACACACAAAAAACATCCTTTTGTGTCCTTTTGTGCCTTTTGTGTTTCAAACCTCAAAAGCCTCACGCCATGAAAACGCACAAAAAACTGTGGCTGCGCATTGCCAACTTTCAAAACCTGCTGCTGGCGGCCAAAAAAGCCCAGCAAGGCAAGCGCTTTCAAGAGAACGTGGCCCGTTTCAACCTGGATTTAGAACCGAATCTCCTTGAACTGCTGCGCGAATTGGAATCGGGCAGCTACCGGCCCGGCCCTTACCGAAGTTTTCACATCCTCGACCCCAAGCCCCGGATGATCAGCGCAGCGCCTTACCGCGACCGGGTGGTGCACCACGCGCTGTGCAATTGCATCGCTCCCATTCTGGAAACCAGCATGATCGCGGATACTTATGCCAACCGTAGTGGGAAAGGCACACACGCTGCCGTGGAACGCTACCAGCAATATGCCCGGCGTTACGATTATGTGCTGAAATGTGATGTCAAAAAGTTTTTTCCCTCCATTGACCATACCGTTCTGAAGCAGCAAATACGCCGCAAAATTGCCTGCAGGCGCACTTTGGCACTCATTGACCGCATTATAGACAACTCCAACCCACAGGAAGAACACATCGCTTATTTCCCCGGCGACGACTTGTTCGCCCCTGCGCTGCGCCGCCGGGGGCTGCCCATCGGCAACCTCACGAGTCAGCTTTGGGGCAATTACTACCTCAACGCCTTGGACCACTTTATCAAAGAGGAACTTGGATGCCCTGCGTACCTTCGCTATGTGGACGACTTCGTAGTGTTTGGCAACGACAAGGCTGCTTTGCAGGACATCAAGCACAAAATTGAAGTGTTTTTACAGGATTTCCGATTGTTGTTGCATGAACGCAAAAGCCGGATTTACCGCACTGCGGAGGGAGTTACTTACCTCGGATACCGCATTTTTCCCGATTTTACGCTGCTGCCTTCGGCCAATGTGCGCCGATTCCGAAAACGCACCCGCCAAAATGTGCGCCTTTATTGGGACAAAAAAATAACGCTGTCTGAATTTACCAATCGGCTACGCGCTTGGGAAGGGCATGCGCTAAGAGCCGACACTACAAGGCTGCGGCGCCAATTGATCAAGGAGATTTTTGGAAAGTAGGGAGGGGCAGAGGAAGTAGTGAGGCGGTGACTTGGAGTCACCGCCACACATTAACCCCAAGAAACAACCCGGCCATAAATTTTACTTTTTTAATAAACAAACCCAAAGTTAGTTGTA
>JANMME010001064.1:0-3716 GCA_031373015.1 Saprospiraceae bacterium | reverse complement strand
TTATATTTTCGCGCTTCATTTTTTGGTTTCAACCCCTATTTCCCCGACCCCGCCCAAACCACCTAATTTTCAGCAAAAAAAAAAAAACCCTTGGGGGTTTGCGGGGGTGTCGGTCAAATCGGTGTTCCAAAAACACAAGTTCACAACATCTCCACCATGCACAAAAACACCCTCCTTTCCCTCGCAGTTGCCCTTTCAACCCTTTGGGCCTGTCAAAACACCTCCCCCATCCCATCCACCGCTCAAAAATCGCAAATGCCTATTGATTCCCTTTTCGCCGAATACCACCGTGAACGGCTGCCCTTGTTCCCCATCGAAGCCACTTTTGCTGGCGACCCACGTTACAATGATTTGCTCCCCAATACCATCTCCCAAGCCCATCGTGATAAATTGCGGGCTTTCTACACCCAATATAAAACCCGGCTACAGGGCTACGATCGGGCACAACTGAATGAAAATCAACGAACCAGCTATGACATCCTGCTCTGGGAGTGCGACATCAATTTAGAAGACCTCTCGTTCCCCACAGAACTCATGCCCATCAATCAATTCGATTGCCTGCCGCTTACGATGGGGCAATTGGCCAGCGGAACTTCCGGGCAGCCGTTTAAAACGGTCGAGGACTACGACCATTGGCTTCGCCGCGTAGATGCCTTTGTGGTGTGGTGCGACACGGCCATGGCCAATATGCGCCGGGGCATGGCAACAGGCTATGTTTTGCCGAAGGCATTGGCAGAAAAGATGGTGCCCCAAATGGCCGCTTTCGACCACGGTCCGGTAGAAAAGCATCTGTACTACTCCCCCATTCCCTTGATGCCCAAGGACTTCCCCGCAGCCGAGCAAGAGCGCCTCACGACAGCCTATAAACAAATGGTGAACGACAAGATCATCCCCGTTTACCAACGTCTGCACCAGTTCGTAGAAAAAGAATACCTCCCCGCTTGTCGGGCATCTTCGGGCATTTCTGCCGTGCCCAATGGCGACAAATACTACGCCCACCAGATCCGTGCCTATACGACCACCAACATGACCGCCGAGGAGGTCTTCAATCTGGGGGAACAAGAAGTGGCGCGGATCTCGCAAGAAATGGAAAAGGTGAAATCCCAGGTAGGTTACACAGGTGATCTCAAAAGTTTCTTCGATTATGTGCGCAAACGCAAGGATCTTATGCCCTTTACTGAGCCAAATCAGGTCATCAAGAATTTTAACAAGATCCATGAGACCATGAAACCGCAATTGGCCAAACTCTTTGACTTGGTGCCCAAAGCGCCTTTTGTGGTAAAACGAACGGAAGCATTCCGGGAAAAAACGGCCAGTGCCGAATATGTGCAAGGCTCACTGGATGGCACGCGGCCTGGCACTTTTTACGTCCCCATTCCCGATGTGCGTAATTACAACCTCTACTCAGACGAAGATCTGTTCCTGCACGAGGCCATTCCTGGCCACCACTATCAGATCTCCCTGCAACAAGAAAACACGGAATTGCCCGATTTCCGCCGCACCCTATGGTACAGTGCCTACGGCGAGGGCTGGGCCTTATATACCGAATCTCTCGGCTCAGAACTCGGCCTTTACAAAGACCCTTATCAATATTTCGGGATGCTCAGCGCCGAGATGCACCGCGCCATCCGCCTGGTGGTGGACGCAGGAATGCACGCCAAAGGCTGGACCCGCGAGCAAGCCATCCAATATTCGCTCGACCATGAAGCCGAATCGGAAGCCAGCATTGTGTCGGAAATAGAGCGGTACATGTCGTGGCCAGGGCAGGCGCTTTCGTATAAAGTCGGCCAGCTTAAAATACGCGCTTTGCGGGCCAAAGCCGAGCAGACACTGGGTCCGAAGTTTGATATTCGGACATTTCACAGAATTGTACTGGAGAACGGGTGTTTGCCGTTGATGGTGTTGGAGGGGAAGATTGATCGGTGGGTAGGGGAGACAAACCAAAAATGAAATATTTTAAGATTTAAACCGCAAAATGTAAAACAGGAGAATTTAGAACCGCAAAACCAATCGAATATAAAACATTGAAAACCAAATATTTGAAACTTAGCGCATTATCTAAATTTCAAATTTTCCGGTTTTCCGGTTTTACATTTTGCGGTTTAATCTACAATTGAGACATTCGCTTTTAAACCCTTTCGCCTCACCCCCATCCAAGCCCCCACATTGTTCACAATCAAATCATTTCTACAGTATGAAAACACTGAGATTATCTCCCTTTTTGAGTGCGTTGGCGCTCTTGTTTTTCTCCTCCCCTTTATTCGCCCAAAGCGACATGGAATCCGACAGCACCGGGCTTCCGGGCGACAACTTTAGCCTCGAAGCGGCCATTGAACTGTTCAAAAAATCGGACTCTCCCGAAGATTTTGAAAAACGCCTGAACTCTGAAGGCAACGATGTCAACAACCTCGACCTGAACGAAGACGGCGAGATTGACTACATCCGCGTCGTGGACAACACAGAAGGCGACGTACACGCGCTTGTGCTGCAGGTAGCCGTCAGCGAAAAAGAGTCCCAGGATGTAGCCGTTATCGAAATCGAAAAGCAGGGCGCTGAAAACGCCATCCTACAAATCGTCGGCGACGAGGACTTGTACAGCGAACAAACTATTGCCGAGCCTTTTGAAGAAGAAAAGGTGAAAAACGGCAAAGACAAAGGCCCCGCCGCCAATAGAGCCCCTGTGCGTATCGTGGTGAACGTTTGGCTTTGGAGGCCCGTTCGTTTCATGTACGCACCTGGATACCGCGTGTGGGTATCGCCTTGGCGCTGGCGTGTTTATCCTACCTGGTGGAGACCCTGGAGGCCGCACCCATGGCGCGTATTTCACGTTCGTGCGATGCCTTACCGCGCACATTACCAGGTCATCCGTACCCATCGCGTCCACCGTGCCCATGCCGTTTATGCGCCACACCGCGCCCATTCGCATGTAGTACACACACGGACTACCACTGTGGTGGCTGCAAGGGGCAAAAACGGTGCTGTGGTAGGTAGAAAAACAACCACAACCACACGGTCAAATGGTCGTGTACAAAAGTCAAAAACCACCACTACGACCGCGAAAAAGGGGAGAAATGGCAATGTTGGTGTAAAAAAGACCACGACAAAAACAACGCGAGGAAGAAAGCACTAACACACCTATCTGCTTGGCTTCCAACTTGTTCTGTATTTCCGAAGACACTTTTATTTGAAAATGTTGTGACGATTTTTTATCAAAAATGGGTCTATGGTTTGGAAGTTGGCATAAAAGCATACTTTTACGGCCTCATTTGCTAACTTTTTACCAATCAAAATCATGAGCAAAATTTTTAACGACATCAAATCAAAAGTCGCCGAGATCGAAGGAGACGTGAACAAATTCTACGGTGGCAACAACGCTGCTGGTGCTCGCGTACGCAAAGCAATGCAAGAACTCAAAGCATTGGCTACTGATCTCCGCAAGGACGTTCTGGACACCAAAACCTCCCGCACAGCGAAGTAATTTCCCTGTGGAAAAATTAAACACCTGCAATGCCTGTTGGCGTTGCAGGTGTTTTTTTTACCCGCCATAGCCCTTTAGGGCGAAGGCGGGTGGGCCCATAGGGCAGACGCATGAATATTTAGAAGTGGTATGTAAAGATTGCAGAATTTTTTTGATTTAAGATTGACTATTACATGAATTATGATTGTTGATGTAGATGTTTGATTGCCGATGTCCCACTAATAATCAATCATAATTT
>JANMME010001049.1:0-2124 GCA_031373015.1 Saprospiraceae bacterium | reverse complement strand
ACTACGCTTGATTTTGTCGCCAAGATCAGGACAGAGCAGTAACCGGTGGTACGGCGCTTCACGCCGTCCGGACAGAGCCGTTTACGGCGCTGTAAACACAACAGCGCCAGTGTGTTGGTTCAATGTTCCAAAATAAATTCTCACCCTGCCCTGATAGCAACATCTTGCTGAATTTTGGGTTGTGTGGATTTCTCCCCTACGGTTCGAAATGACAAACGAAGAGTGGGGGGAACAACGCAGCGTCTGTTTTTTGAAAGACTCTTTGAGTACTTACAGCGTCGCACCAGAATGGATCGGTTGGAAGTCCTTGAAATTATTCAAAGTTTACCCGGAAACAAAAAAGATTTAGCCATGAGCACCTACGATAATATCATCCAGGAAGGCCGTAAACAAGGCATTAAACAAGGTATAGAGTTAGGCATAGAGCAAGGCATGGAACGAGGCATGGAACGAGGCATTGAGCAGGGCAAAAAACAAGGTATCGAGCAAGGCATGGAACGAGGCATTGAGCAGGGCAAAAAACAAGGTATCGAGCAAGGCATCGAGCAAGGCATTTCACTCAAAAACCGTCTTGTTGTCATCGAACTGATCCGCAACACGGATTTCGATGATGAGAAGATCGCGCTGATCGTTGGAACTACGCTTGATTTTGTTGCCGAACTCAGGGCAGAAGCTTAAATGGCTCCTCCGTATTCGTAAGAATGCCACTGTCCAGAGTTGCCATAACGGCTCCGGTTATTTTTGGATCCTGCAACGACCCATATCGTTTTGCAAAAGGCAGAAAACTCAGTAAAAAACGGCGCGGAATTAGAAGTTATTCAGATGCAGGCTGCCTGAAGAGACTGGTTGAACATCAGTCGGGCGAATCAGCCGCAAAATAGGCAGTTCACTGCCAGGCGTATACTTTACCGCCGAGCCTTTGGCTTCGCATTGGTAGCGCGGCATTTATGCCGCCGGTAAGGAGGCATTTATGCCGCCTAAGTTTATAAAAGCGCGGTAAACGGCTCTGTACTGGCGGCATAAATGCCGCGCTACCAATACGAAGGCGAGGCCCGGCGGTATCGCGTACTTGAAAAAAGCCGCCACGAATTCCACGGATCCCACGAATCAGTACGCATTCCCCCATATTGAGCTGATTTGATTCATGAAATGCGTGGCGACCCTTTTTTGTTTCCGAAGGAAACCTTTTCATGCGGAGCCGAGGATCGCAGACAAGGGCAATTACAAACCAAACTCTAAATTTATTTAAACAAAATATTTCATAAGATTTTTTATTTCAAACAATATGTGCTATATTTGTTTTAAAGAAAGCACATCTCATGCCCGGTAATCAAAAGAAACGCCCAAAGACTGGCAAGCACAAGCAGCCATACGGTTTTAAAGACCATGACAAACTATTCAAAGGCGCCTTCGGCATTCGCGAAGTAGCCCTGAAACATTTACACACGCACCTGGATCCTTTGATTCAAGCGCATGTAGACTGGGACACCTTTGAGCAATCCCCTGATTCATTCATTGACGGCCAATTGGCTGAATATTATGCCGATATCGTCTATGCTGTTCAATTAAAAAACGGCGTTGCTTCCCGCATCTGTTTTTTGTACGAACACAAGAGCAAATTACCGGATCAGTCGATATACATCCAGCTTTTGCAATACCTGATCGGCATATGGCGGAAGAACCTGGAGCAGCAGCAGCCACTCATGTTTGTTTTACCTATTATCATATACCATGGTGAAGGAGAATGGGTAGTAAAGCCTTTTTCTGCTGAATTCGGAGATATCCCCGATGCGTTTCTGCGCTTTCTTCCGGCCTTTGAATACCATTTGACAAATATTTCGGCTATGCCTGCCGAAATAATCGAAGCGGGGAATAATCTTGGCGCATTGCGCAGTCTGCTTTTGGCGTTAAAATATGCGCTGGATGAGCAAATGCTGAAACAATATTATTCAAAAATCCTTATATTTGCTGAAGGATTGGGTAGTGAAACAACACAACGTTTGTATTTTGAAAGACTCTTTGAGTACTTACAGCGTCGCACCAGAATGGATCGGTTGGAAGTCCTTGAAATTATTCAAAGTTTACCCGGAAACAAAAAAGATTTAGCCATGAGCACCTACGATA
>JANMME010001033.1:0-2955 GCA_031373015.1 Saprospiraceae bacterium | reverse complement strand
TTCATAATCGCCTTTGACCTTGTGAATCTGGCCGATGTTGTTCAGCGTTGCGCCCTCACCCGCCCGGTTGCTGCTTTCCTTTGCCGCATCCAGGTTTTTTTCAAAGAAAAACAAAGCCTCTCCGCTCTTTCCAAAAAGTAGTAATAATCGCCCTAATTGATTGTAAATCAAGGATTTTTCGTTTGCAGATAAAAGAACTTCGTTTTCCAGGATTTCCAAATATAGCTCATACGATTTTTGAAATTCCTGTAAATCGAACCATGCCGCTGCAATGCCCAGCCATAGGCTTATTCTTTCTTTTGGATCAAAGCCGGGGGTGTTTTCCAAAATATCCAATTCGTGGAGAAGGCGAGCTACCTGATGAAAGATCGCATGCCGATTTTTCACTGACTCGGAAGTATTCTCGTCCAGAAGGAATTGGAGTCCCTCACGAGCGGGAGCGGCGGGCGGAGTTGAAAAGTGGAACTTGTAGGCCAGCCAATCCCAAAAATCAGGAGCCAGCTGCTGGGCTTTGATTTGACTGTATTGTTCGCTCCAAAAAAGAACAGGAAAGGGAAAAGACCTGAAAAGCGATTCGCGCTCGAAGTTCAATGCCTTAAAAAATTGACTTTGTTGCTCATCCCGTTTTCCGATGGCCAAGTGCTTTTCCACGCCGAAAAGGTGGAGTATCTTTGTCTGAAAGGGTTCGGCAGACCAATTTTTGGAGAGTTTGGATTCCAGAAATGCCGGGACGGAGCCATTTTTATAATCGTCTAGATGTAGTTCAATGTGTTTCCATTCTGGATAGCGCTGTTGAAACTGTTGAAAAAACTCCCGGAGTAGATGATAAGTGTTACAAGATATCCACCCGACAACTGGCGTTGTGCGTCCCTTCAAAACGAAATCAAGTTTTTTCCATTCCTTTTCGTTTCTGGTTTGCCAATCAGAAATGATTGATTCCATTTTGATGCTAGATAAAACGCTTGATTAGTGGATTGACGTTGCGCTCGGGTTGTAACCCATTATATTCTAGGAGGTTGAGCGATTGAAGCAATTCAAAAACTTCTTTGTCCGCGCTGTCGAATTTTCCAGAACGAAGAATTGTTTTGTGCTTTTCAGTCATTGCTCGCCAACGCTCATTGCCTTCTTCGATGATGACTTCTTCTGCAATCTCGATTGAAACAGTCCCTCCAACTCCGTTCAGGATGCTTCGATTGACCAATTTGAGTAAGATGCGCGGGCAACCACCTGATTTTTCAATGAACAAATCCAACACACTTGCCTCGAAAAGATTGTTGTCAACTCTTTTTTCAACCAATGATTTAAGAAGCGAACGGGATGTATTGTCCACCCTGACCATTGGCAGGTAAAAGTCGCGGAAATAATCGTGCGTGGGCAAATGAAGTATTTCATAGAATGTGCTGATTGGTACGGTCGTGATGAGATGGGCATTTATACCCGTAATCAATTGCACATCCTTGACGAAAAGGGATTCATAAACGGAAGGGTTTGCCTTTTCAAGCCCGTCAATAATAAAGATGAGGTCTTTGCCTTGTTGACTTTCACGGATTCTCCGCCGGATGCCGACCAACGCTGCATTGAACTTGGTTTGCACTGGCTTAGGGTTGGTTTTTATCTTTTGGCGGATGGTCTGGGTTGTTTTGCTGTTTCTGGAATAGGCACCTTTTAAGTTGCCTTCGAGGCCAAGAAACGTCCACAATTTCCAGCCAAGGGAGGCTTTTGTGCTCGCTTCAATGCCAAAATCGTTTTCAATTTCTTTGCTAAGTTCTTTTTCTTCCAGCCATTCAGCGGTAATATCATTGAAATCTTTTTTGTCAAAGGGTATTTTTCGGACAGTCAATTCCCGGATGAGGATGGATACCAATGCCACAAAAAGGTCTTCGGGTGCGAGTTGCTCAATATTGGTTTCTTGTTCCAAATCAACCAAGATGGACAAGAAGGCATCTGGATGATTGATTTCGTCTGCGAACCTTTTCAACTCGACGGACTTGCCACACCCACGATGTCCCGAGAAGATTATTTTGATGTATTCATTTGGGGTGTTTTCGATTTTATTATTGACCATCCCGAGGTCAAATTTCATACGCTCGAATTGTTTTACGCTTCGAACCGGTGCAAAATCAATCCATAATTTTTTGAACCAATCCTGTCGCGATTGGATAAAGAATTCTGGCTCTGTTACTTCTTTTGCTCGGAATGGGCTTTTTTCAGGAAACTGATATTCGTATTGCATAAGCCTTGGTTATCTGTAAATTAGAAGAGCAAAGTTACGTTTGGGAAGGGTATTTTGACCGACATAATTTTCTGGCAAAACGGGCAGGACACTTGCACGGTCGTGCTACCGGGCTGGGCATTTTCTGCGGTTCTGAATACGTAGGGAATGTTTTCACGCTTGCAATTCCAGCAAGCCAGAAAAAAGGAATGGGTGGTGCTTTCCATGTTGGGTTGAATTTATTTTGTGGCGAAAGTAATAAATGCGCAAAATAATCCCCGCTTTTCCGCCCCCTCACCCAATCTTCTCCACCTCATATATCGAATTGATCTTCCCTGCAAAAAGACAGTAGAACCTTGGGCTTTCGCGCAGCAAAGAAATCTCCGTGGGCCGCCCGTCGTCAATATGGCTGGCCTTGAGTTTCGACTTGATGGTGTAGTAGGAAAACAGGTGCGCAAACTGCACATTGTCAGCAAAATACTGCTGCATCTGGGCGAGCATTTTGGGGGCGTTGGAGACAGGTCGGCGGGGACAATCGGTGCAAATGCCCGGTGCTTCCGGGCGGCAACGGGGGTCTATTTCGGGCATTTGGCAATCGAAATGTGGCAGCGCGTCGAAGGAGATCTTGTGGTGTGTATAGGCTACTGAGGAAAGCGAGAGCAAACCACTCAGTCCGTAGGGCATAATGGAGCCAAAAGGCCCATCCATGACAGTAAGCCCGCGTTGGCCGAATTGGGGTGAAG
>JANMME010001019.1:0-3890 GCA_031373015.1 Saprospiraceae bacterium | reverse complement strand
CCTACGGCACGCCTTTGCATCGAAATCAACATTTCTACAAAGATTCCGTCCCGCTGGGACGTACTGGTCTCAAAATTCGGATGCCCCATGTTAGTTAACCTCTAAAATATGCACCTCACCATCCTCGGCAATTCCTCTGGCGGGCCTTTCCACGGTCGCCACTACACGGCGCAAGTCTTACAGGTTGACAATCAGGTGTTTCTGATTGATTGTGGTGAAGGCACGCAGATGCAGATATTCAAATGTCGCGTCAAGGTGGACACTTGCAAGCAAGTCTTTATCAGCCATTTGCATGGTGATCATATTTTCGGACTGATTGGCCTTATCACTAATTGGAGTCACAAAAAGCGCAGCGAACCTTTACATGTTTTTTCTCCGCCGGGCTTGCAGGAATTGATCGAAACGACCATCCGAGTATGCGGGATAAGGCTCAGTTACGCAATCGAATTTCAGGTGGTGGACGCAAGCGTTTCGGCAATTATTTTTGAAAACGCGAAAGTAGAAGTCTCTACCCTTCCGCTTCACCACCGGGGGCCCACTACCGGCTGGCTATTCCGCGAAAAGCCCAAGCCCCGCAATATTCGTCCCGAAAAAATTGAGGAATACGCGATTCATTTCAGCGCTATTCCAGCGATCAAATCGGGCGGGGATTTTGAATTGCCCGATGGTCGTGTCGTGCCCAATACCGAATTGACGCTCGATCCATCTCGCCCCGTTTCTTATGCCTTTTGCAGCGATACGGCCTTTTACGAGCCCTTGATCGAATTGGTGCGCGGCGTGGATCTGCTCTACCACGAAGCCACGTACAACAATCAAAATATCCCGGAAGCCGAACTTTATTACCACTCCACGGCTGCCCAGGCGGCGGAAATCGCGTGCCGGGCGGGTGTGAAGCGGCTGATCTTGGGGCATATTTCGGGGAGATATGCGGATACGGAGCAGCATTTGGCGGAGGCGAGGGCGGTGTTTGAGAATGCGGAGATTGCGGAGGAGGGGAGGAGATTGGAAGTGGGCCTATAAAACGATTTTTTCGTTTCAAAAAAACCTTTTTTAATCAAATTTGGTTTTAAATACTATTTTTGCAACGAAAAAATCGGAATAAAATGCTAATTCGTGTTATCATCGGCAATCTCTATTCATTTCGAGAAAAGACCGAATTCAACATGCTCACAGGAAAGGTGCGGACTCATCCGCATCATGTGCACAACTTGAACAAAGTGCAGGTTGTACGCACTGGGGCAATTTATGGCGCCAATGGTGCGGGAAAATCTAATCTTGTGAAAGCGCTTGACTTGTTGTGCGATGCCGCTATTTCTGAGCGCATCCCAAACGAGAAAATTAGCCCATTCAAACTGGGAGGAGTCCCTGCTGACTTGCCTTATCCCCACATTGAAGTAGAGGTTAATATTGGCAAAAAAAATTATCTCTATGGACTTGAATTGGCGCACAACCGTGTGGCAGAAGAATGGCTGTATGAGTCAGGCTTGGGCGAAAAGCCCGACACTTTGATTTTTGAACGGAAAACGGACGAGAAAGGAGAGACAAAAATCACTTTTGCCCCTAAATATGAAAGTAATGCGAAAGCGAAATTGAGGAAGGAATTATACGAAAGCGAAATTTTGAAGCCCCTTTCCACTTTACTTTGGCAATTGAATCAAGCAAAAGAAACAATAATCAAAGAAGCAACCGATGTTTTTGTGTGGTTAGATACTAAAGTTGAAATAATTTACCCGCACTCTACTCCTGACGGACTTATGCACCGTTACCTTACAGATGCCAAATTCAAAGAATTCTGTGAAGGAGTGATTTCTAGTTTAAATACAGGAGTATCTGGATTAAGGGTTAAGGCAACAGCAATTAATGAAAGTGATTTTGAAGATCGTCCGCATCTGATGGATTTAATTGGAATGGCATTGCAAACGGAAGACAACATTCTATCAGCAACAGATTCGGAAGGGCAACCATTTGCAATTACGAAATTTGGAGACCAAATGTATTTAAATCAGATGCAAACTTTACACGGTGGAGTATTAAATGAGAAATCTACATTTGAACTTGAAGAAGAGTCAGATGGAACAAGGAGATTAATTGAATTTCTACTAGCATTCTATGGTTTTGTACACTTTGACTTAATCATTATCATTGACGAAATCGAGCGCTCCATCCACCCATCACTCATCAAAACAATCCTCCAAAAACTAATGACTGAAAAGGATGTAAAAGGTCAACTCATATTTACCACGCACGAGTCCAACCTGCTTGACCTAAGTATGCTGCGGCCCGATGAAATCTGGTTTGCGGAAAAAAATGAAACGAGCGCTACCAGTTTCTATCCACTCAGCGATTTTCAGATTCGACCTGATCTGGATGTTGAAAAAGGATATCTTATGGGCCGATTTGGGGCAATTCCTATACTCACCGATTTGAAAAAACTCAACTGGCACGACCTTACCCATGCCCAAAACTGAAAACCGAGCCTATAAGAAAAGCATAGGTAAGCATCGGGATGCCCGGTGCTTTTTTATCATCGCTGAGGGAGAGCGAGAGGATGCTTATTTCTCATGGTTTGAGCGAAAATCCAAACGCATTAAAGTTGAGATTATCCCAAGAGCCGCAATGGGTTCTGCTCCTAAAAACATGCTTGCCAGGTTGCATAAATTCTTGCCGGAAAATTCGATGGAGTCTGGTGATCAGATTTGGTTTGTGTTGGATGTGGATCGTTGGAAACGCGAATCCATTGAAGACTTGCGAAACCTTTGTGCCGGATATCAAGGCTGGGGAATTGCAATCAGCAATCCTTGCTTCGAGGTCTGGTTATATTTCCACAAGGGTGATCCAAGGCAAATAGAGGCCAAGAATCCAAAGGATTTCAAACGGTTGCTGGACACCTTACATCCTTCGGGCTATTCTGTAGAGGATTTTACACCCTTAATTTCCATTGCTGCTATCGGTGCCCGACAAGCTGATCCAACACCAGACCATGACTACCCCGATCAATGGGCAACTACTAAAGTTTATCATCTCGCAGATGAGATGCTGAAGTTTTTGGGCAATAATTGGGTCTAAGGTCAACACATTTTATACTTTGTTGTATTGGCCAAAAACACAACGAATCACCCACACAAACAATCAAGCATGAACGAAAATATACCTCAAACCTCCGACCCCAAAATCATCCGCATCTCCAAATTCCTAAGCCAAATCCTCCGCCACCGCCCGGAAAAGATCGGCCTACAACTCGACGAGCAAGGCTGGGCCAAGGTGGACGAACTATTAGAAAAATCCGCTGCAAAAGGCGAACGCTTCGATCGCGCACTTCTGCAAATCGTGGTGGATTCCAACAACAAAAAACGATTCGCTTTTTCTGAAGACGGCCTGCGCATTCGTGCCAGCCAAGGGCATTCCATAGATATTGACCTCGGACTAAAGCCACAAAAACCACCCGAAATCCTCTGGCACGGAACTGCTGAAAAATCGCTCGACAGCATCCGCAAAGAAGGCCTGCGCTCCATGCGCCGGCAGCACGTTCACTTGAGCAAAGACCGCCAAACGGCTGAAAATGTGGGCGGACGACATGGAAAAGCCGTAGTTCTGACGGTGCGTTCGGGCGAGATGGCGCGGCAAAAACACAAGTTTTACTTGTCCGAAAACGGGGTTTGGCTGACGGGGAAGGTGCCGGTGGAATTTCTGGATTTTGCAGTGTAATTGCGAATTCATTGAGTTCGCAATTGACTATCACCGCTCTCTAGGGGCTTCCCTTGTCTCCCCGAGCAACCAAGCTTTGTCATCTTGACGAGACCCGTCCGCATCAAGTGCGCTCTACTGAGTGCGTGCACTTACAGGCACTCAAAAGGGCAAATACTCGGGGTACGCGCACTTGATGCGGACGG
>JANMME010000947.1:0-5512 GCA_031373015.1 Saprospiraceae bacterium | reverse complement strand
CGGTTGGCGTGCCGTAGGTACGCTATCTAAAAAACCACACATAGCGTACCTACGGCACGCTTATGCATCGAAAACAACATTTCTACAAAGATTCCGTCCCGCTGGGACGTATTAAACTCAAAATTCGGGATGACTCATATTGATGGCAGACTTAAGGGTTTTCAGCAGTTACATCCTGTGCTAATCTAGCCTCGTCAGGTGCGTTTCCCAAGTCTCTGTCTAATGAATACAAAGCGTTGCTGTTTGTCTTTTCAGCGTCAGCTATCTTTATCTTGTCCAACAAGTTCAATGCAAGCGTTTCTTCTTCCACCTGCTCTTTTACAAACCATTGCATGAAATTCCAGGTTGCCCAATCTTCTTCATCAAAACTCAATTTTACTATCTTATAGATTCCATTTGTGTTGTCAACTTCGTGTTCAAATACCTTTTCAAAACAATTGATGATACTAACCGGGTTTTCGGGCGGAGCAGGAATTGCAATAATCTTCACTTCTGCCCCCCGTTGCAGAATGTACTCCAATATCTTGGTCATGTGGTTGCGCTCTTCTTGTGCGTGCCTGAATAGAAAATTTGCCGTACCTCCAAAGCCCTGACTGGTAACCCAGGCACCATAGGATAGATAAATTTGTGAAGCATGCGCTTCTTTTGTCATTTGCGCATTTAACGCTGCGGCAATGGTCTTTGAAAGTCTGTTCGTTATCATTTTTAATTAATTCAAAAATTAGAGCCGCCCCACCCTTTGGTAGAGCGGCTCGATGTTTACACACCTAAGATATACTCGTCCTTCGTATAATCTTTGTACGTTTAGTTCTCTAGTCTCAGTTAAACACTCAGGTGATTTATTGCAATTCAAAGGTGAGCGTTTTGTCGCCAAATAAAATTGCATAATTCCATATAAAAATTACATAATTCCCATATCATTAACGTTGCTATAAACATGCAACCCCTTCGGGGTTTTTGGTTTGGTTATGCGCAGCCGGGGCTCGGCGGTATAGCACCTAAATGTGCTAGAAATGACATGAGCCATCCCGATCCCGAGTGCTCGGGACGGAATGACTCATATACAAATAAGCACGGTAGGATTATTGCTAATTCACTTGAATCATTTTCTGAGTGGCCATATCGGTGGCTGTCTTAAGTTTATAGAGCAGCGTACCCGTGGTTTTTAGCAATTCGCGCTCTACAGAAAACGAATTATACCCTTTGGCAAAATCGCCTTTCGCTGTATAAACCAGGCGCCCTGTTTGGTCATATATGGTCAGGATGGCTTGAGTCGCCTCTGGCAGTTGAAAACCGATGAGTGTTTTGTCAAAAAATGGGTTCGGAACGTTCTGGTATAGCTCGAAACCATTGGCCCGGACCGTCGTGCCGCTTTCGTCGGAGAAGCGGAGGGCGATATCCAAAGCCATTGGGTCATTGTTTTGTTCGCCATAAGCCACCGACTTGGTGATGCGGCTGCTCAGGCTCAGCATTTTACTGAGTCGGCCCGATTGGGTAGCGCGAAGTTTCAAAGTGAATTCGGCCATCCCGGCAGTCGTGCCTTCCGGCAAATTCCAAGAGGTGGTCATTGCTGCCTCCTCGGCGAACACCGCAAAATTGCTCTCATTCATCCCTTCACCGGATACTTCAAGTACTTCGAGACCCTCCATATTGAGCGTGAATTGGTAGCCTTGCACGATTTGGTCAGCCCTCATCTTCAACTCGAATGTTTCGCCGGATTTCACGGAACGGTCCTCCAAATCGAATAGCAAAGTGCCTTGATTGCGCTCATTGGCCGACATAAAGGCATTGGCTTGCGCACTGCCATTTACATCACCCACTTTCACGCTCACAAAGTCCTCTTGCATTTGGCTGGCATGAATGTTCTCCATCGTTTTGCGCTCCGGGAATATGGTCGAGAAAGGGTTGATCACATTCGGGAATACGAAAGACTTGTCTATAAAGCGCCATGGCGTGTTGTTCGGCAACACTTCGTAAATCCCCAAAATCAACTTGCGGAATTCTACAATGTCAAAGGTGGTGATGCTCTCTGATTTGTTTGCATCGGCGGCGATCATTTTATAGGGAGAGTTGAACGGCTCCCAACCCAAGATATGCTTAGAGATCAGCACCAGGTCGTAGGTGGTCACCCCGTTCAAAGGTGCCAAACCTTCCGAGATAGGGATCACGGTGTAGTTGCCTAAAATCGGGACAGCCTCCGTGAATGCGTAAAAACCAACACTGTCAGAGTACGTTACCGAACCTGGCATTGGGCCAGCATTGTTTGAAACCTCTAATTGCACTTTAGCGCCTTCCAGGCCATCTTGCGATTCTGTTTTCAGGAAACCTGCTACATTGGCGTTGATTGTGCTGGGGGCGTTTGTCTGACAGTTTTGCCAGTAACTATTGACATTTTCAAGTGCATTGTTCAACGGACTGCCAAAATTCTGCGGGAAGAACCCTACCCCAGCGAGGTAGTCGTTCGAAAGAGTGAGCAAGCCTTGAACATTGATATGGTCAACTTCCAACTTACTTAAAACGATCTGATCTACCAAAGCGGAAGGCAGCGAAGCCAATAGTTGTACGCCGAGATTCCGGTCATTGAATTCCGCGTTATACCAGATATTTAATTGCAGGGCCAGCACGTTCGCTGCCAGTTTGTTTTTCAGGGTACCGTCACTATTCAGTAAAGGGGACGTTAGCTGGCATTCGTTTGCGCTGCCGAATTCAAAGTTGCCCTGGCCAAATTGATTGGTATGGCCATTCCCAGGCAACATATTTTGCAAGCAGACGGCACTGGTAACCGAAATGGTTTTGCCTATTTTACCCGCTGTAACGGCTTCATGTTTGTTGATCAATTTTTCAATGGCCTCGTAGGTGGTCATTCCATTGATAGAGGCTCCTGTATCGCCCCATTTACTTTGGGGAGCAGAACACAGGGGTTTGCAACCACCCGTGGCAATGAATGTCACGTTAAACTTATCGGCCCAGTTCACGCACCAATCCTTGAAATAGACGCAAAAAGTAACGGAATTGCTGTCATTGGTCTCCACATGCTCGCCGACACAGATAATATTGTAACAGTTGTCCACGAAATACGGCGCAAGAACATCCGTAAGGTCTCCGGGGCCAGGCAGGTCAGCCATGCACAATACGTAGATGGTGTCCGGTCCGGTATAGGTAGGTGGGATCGAATCCACTACCTGAAAAGATTGGTAGCAAGTGGATACGTTGCCGCACTCGTCGGTAGCAGCGTAAATATAAGCTTTCGTGAGGGGCCAGTAAACGCAGCCAACACCGTTGGTGAAGGTGCTTTGTAAGGTCACTGTTACCGCACCACACATATCCATGGCCTTTACGCCTGCCGCATCGGGTGCTGGTATATCGAATTCACAGGTAAGCAATACATTGTCCTGCGGGCAAGAAGTGATGACGGGCGGTGTAGTGTCCACAATGGCGAAGGTTGCCGTCACAAAATTCGTATTGCCGCATTCGTCGGTTGCGCGAAACTGATAGGTACTCTTGTAGGTATCCCCACATCCCTCTTTTTTATAAAGGAGCACGATCTGGGTTTGGACGGAACCGCAATTGTCGCTCAATTCAGCGAAGCCAAAATGATCGAGCCAGTCTTGCAGTTGTGCCTCGCCCTCTACGCCCGTCCAACATTCAACATTAAGGTTTTGAGGAAGGATGGTGAAAGTTGGCGGCGTTAAGTCTACTACGGTAAACCTCGCATCCCTGAAGCTTGAATTGCCACACGCATCGGTAGCGATAAAACGAATGAAACGACGGAAAGTAGCGGCGCAGCCTGATGTATCAAGATTGATCGGGCTATTCTCATAAGTCCAGGTTATGGCAGAACAATCGAAAATGATGGCGCCGCCGTGGCTGTCCAGCCAATCTTCAAAATCATCCATATTCGTAGCCTGATTGCACTCGAACACTACATTCACTGGTAGAACATTGAATTGTGGTGCGTAGGTATCTTGCACGGTCACCACCTGCGATACCGTGGAGGAATTGCCGCAAGCATCGGAGGCACGCCAGGTACGGGTCAGGGTATAAAGGACTGGGCAAACGCCTGGAGTCTGAATTTCGCCCAGGAAGATTACCGTAACAGGCCCAGTACAATTGTCAGAGGCTGTTGGGCTTTGCGGTACAGCAGGCACTAAAAAACACTCGGTCGTGATATTGGCTGGCGGGTTTATGAAAGTCGGAGCGATAATATCATTCACCGTAATGGTTTGTGCACAGGTGGCAGAATTGCCGCAAAGATCCGTTGCACGATAGGTGCGGGTAATGGTAAAACGGTTGGCACAAACCTGATTTGAAATCACATCGCCTACATGCACTACCGTTACAGCACCACCGCAAAGGTCAGAGGCAGTAACAGAGGCGGGTGCTGCAGTTGGCACATCGCTGGCGCAAGAGACCACCACATTAGCAGGGCAGCTGATGCTCGGCGGGGTGATATCGTTCACCGTGATCGTTTGGGCACAATTGGCAGAATTGCCACATAAATCGCTCGCACGATAGGTACGAGTGATGGTAAAGCGGTTGGCACAAGTTTGATTAGAAACTACGTCGCCAACCAGGACAACCGTTACCGCGCCCCCGCAAAGATCGGAGGCGATCACGGAGCCCGGCGCAGCGGCAGGTACATTGCTTGCACAAGAAACGGCCACGTTAGCAGGGCAGCTGATGCTTGGCGGAGTGATATCGTTCACGGTAATCGTCTGTGCGCAAGTGGCAGAATTGCCACATAAATCGCTCGCACGATAGGTACGCGTGATGGTGTAACGATTGGCACAAGTCTGGTTGGATATTACATCCCCTACATGCACAACCGTTACGGCACCGCCACAAAGATCCGAGGCTGTAACAGAAGTGGGCGCTGCCGGAGGCACATCGCTCGCGCAGGAGACCACTACGTTGGCAGGGCAGGTGATGGTTGGCGGGGTGATATCGTTCACTGTAATCGTTTGAGCACAGGTAGCGGAGTTTCCGCAAAGGTCAGTGGCACGATAGGTACGGGTAACCGTAAAACGGTTGGCGCAAGACCCTGGTGTGGTCACATCCCCTACATGCACAACCGTCATTGCACCACCGCAAAGGTCTGAAGTCGTTACTGATCCTGTTGCTACTGGAGGCACATCGCCAGCACAAGAGACCACTACGTTAGCAGGGCAGGTGATGCTGGGCGGGGTGATATCGTTCACCGTAATCGTTTGGGAGCAATTGGCAGAATTGCCACATAAATCACTTGCGCTGTAAGTGCGGGTGATGGTAAAGCGGTTGGCGCAGGTCTGATTAGAAACTACATCGCCAACCAGGACAACCGTTACCGCGCCCCCGCAGAGATCGGAGGCGATCACGGAGCCCGGCTCAGCGGCAGGGACATTGCTTGCACAAGAAACTGCCACATTAGCAGGGCAGCTGATGCTTGGCGGGGTGATATCGTTCACTGTAATTGTTTGTGCACAATTGGCAGAATTGCCACATAAATCACTTGCGCGATAGGTACGGGTGATGG
>JANMME010000946.1:0-14603 GCA_031373015.1 Saprospiraceae bacterium | reverse complement strand
CGGTTGGCGTGCCGTAGGTACGCTATCTAAAAAACCACACATAGCGTACCTACGGCACGCTTATGCATCGAAAACAACATTTCTACAAAGATTCCGTCCCGCTGGGACGTATTAAACTCAAAATTCGGGATGACTCATATTTCGTCGAATGGGTTCTCAACAAAACACCTTACAAGTCAACACCGTAATATCATCCGGCCAAGGCTCGCGGCCCCGGAAGGCCTCGATATGGTTTAGAAGTTTGGTGTTGAGTAGTTTTTTAGGCGAATACATTTCAATTTCCACTATCTGATTGGGGCATCCCTGAAATTACCTAATTTGGTCAATTTGAGCAAATTAGGTAATTTCAGGGATGACTTAAGTTAAGACTGAAACAAACCCAATAATGTCGTATATTTGCACTTAATAATGTCGTATTTTTGCAAGTAAAGTTGTCTGAAATGGCCAGAATGAATCTATTGGAAAGCAAGATAACCCAGCGCATTGCTCAAAAAAGGACGCTGACGGTATTTCTTCGCGAAGACTTTGCCGACTTGGGGGGGTATGATCAGGTAGGGCGCGTATTAAGAGGCTTGGCTGTAAAAGGCAAAGTTATCCGAATCGGCTATGGGCTTTATGCTAAAGCAACAACATCCACACTTAGTGGGCAACTGATTCCTAAAAAACCACTCCCAAGCCTTGCTGAGGAAGCCCTGAAGCGCCTTGGTAGAGAAACGGCTCCTTCCTCCTTAGAAACAGAGTATAGTGCAGGAAGAACGACTCAGGTTCCAACAGGCCGAATGATTGCAGTTAAAGGGCGTATCCGTCGCAAAATCGGCTACAATGGAAATTACGTTACCTATGAACCGATTGCCAAATAAAAAACAGTTTGCAGAAGCTGCGGCCGAGTTGGCCATCGCTCCTGCAATGGTTGAAAAAGACTGGCATGTCAGGCAAGTCTTGGCGTTTATTTCAAATCTGAGTTTGCCAGGCTATATGATTGTATTTTCTGGCGGAACATCGCTTTCAAAAGCACAGGGACTCATTAAACGGTTCTCTGAAGACATTGATTTCAAAGTCGTCACAGAAGAGGAGACTCCTGACAGGGCAACACTCTCCACGTTTAAAAATTCGGTGATTGACGCATTGGAAGGCGCAGGGTTTGCAGTCGATCGCACAAGCCTAACAGCTCGGGATAGCAACCGATTCTTTTCTTTCAATGTTGATTATTACTCAAATTTTGCTCCTGTTGCTGGCTTGAGGCCACATATTCAACTTGAGTTCACAGTTTCGCGGCCAAAACTTCCTTCAACTGAGAAGTCTGTTGACTCCTTTATTACCCAACTAAAAAAAGGTGTACCTGAGGTAGATAAGATTAGCTGTGTTGATCCAGTGGAAATTGCGGCGGATAAGCTCAGTGCGCTGGTGTGGCGAATCCCCAAACAGGCGGAGCGAGAGAAACTTGAAGACAGGTCTTTGGTGCGTCATTTGCATGACTTTGCTATGCTGGAAAATAGCGTGAAGAAGAACGCTCAATTTTCAGCACTGGTGTTGGCTGCTTTGCAGCAGGATAATGAACGCAACAAGAAGATTTCAGCGCTTGCACCGAAAGAAAAATTCCGGTTGTTGCTTGATACCTTGACCAATGACCAGGAAAAATTCCGTGCAGAATATGACACTTTTGTAAAGAGTGTTTCCTACGCGACGGAAGGTGTTGTGCCAAACTATGACACCGCTGTTAATGCGGTGAAATGGCTAATGGATTTTGTAATTTCTTCTTAGCCCCCTCACCCAAACACCTTACAAGTCAACACCGTAATATCGTCCGGCCAAGGCTCTCTACCCCTGAAGGCTTCGATATGGTTGAGCAGTTTGGTATTCAGTTCTTTCGCACCTTCGTCGGCGTGTTTGCTTAAAAAATCCAGCAATTTATCTTCACCAAATTCATCTCCGGCAGCATTGCGTACTTCGGTAAGGCCATCGGTGTAGGAAAAGATAACAGCCTCGTCGGTGAGGCAGAGTCCGCCGATCTCGAGAAAAGGCAGTTCAGGCAGCCAGCCCAGATATCTGCAGCCGCTTTTGAGTAGCACAACTTCGCCCTTGGAGAGCAGTACAGGGGGGGGGTGTCAAAAGTCGAGTGTTGGAAATCTTGTCTTTTTTAACCAAATCTTGTTTTGTTTTCTCCAAATCTAACTTCCCGAAAGTTTAAAACTTTCGGGAAGTTAGGGAGTGCAACAAATTAAATTTTTCACCCCAATCCACGCTCAATCCTTATTCGACTTTTGACACAACCCCCATTCTTGGTCAATCACTATTCCCGAATCACACGATAACTTCCATTGATCGTGTGGCTTGCCCCGCCACTGTTTTGGAAGTTGCCACCAAAGGTTCCGATGATCAAATCCCCTTGGCTCGCTCCAAAAGTGGTCACGTTCGTTGAAAGTGTATTGGGCAGTTGGGCATCGAAAGTGACATCAACGGATTGGAGCCACGTAATGGGAAATGTGCCCGTTTGCCCATTGTTATCAAAGTTGATATTGATCCAGTTAACGGTGCTGTCCTCCGATCCAATATGCGTGGTTAGCCCAGCAACACTTGCACGAGGCGATAATTTTGTAACTGACTGCCCGTCAAGGGTGTATTGGATATATTCCGCGAGCGCTGTGCAAACCGTGAGGTTGCCCACATTAAGGGCATTGGGGGGCGTAGAGAAGGCGACGGGATTACTTTCCAGCAAATTCGTTAAGTCATAGCCTACTACTTCGCCTGTTTGTGGGTCGTTGTCGCAGACTACCATGGTGTAGCCAAACTGACCGTTGGCATTGGGATACAGAAAGCGTTTAATAATGCCTTGTTCTATTTTAACATAGCCATTCGCCACCGACTGGCCGTTGCAACCGAGCAATTTCCCGCTTATTTTCACCGCAGGCACCTGTGCTGATGCCGGGATGATAATGTCGGGCAAGGTTGATACGTCTGAGAAAGGGCCAACATTGGCTGTGTAATACACTTGACCGCCGCAGTTCTCGGGCATCATGACTTCCAGTTTCAAGGCCTCGTCTTTGGGAATACACCCACCAAAACTGCCATTGCCATCGGTGTATCCAAAAGCGGAGGAGCCTGTGGCGAGCAAGGTAATGCGGACCAAAGCGTTGGCAAGCGGTTGGCTGGAGTTCTCCAAATAAATTTTTCCATGAAGTTGGGTAAGGGGAAATGGCGCATCACAGTTGAAAAAAGTAAAGTGGGTCACTTTGCCCACGTATTCATTTCCGATTCTTTGTGCCGATCCGTCCTCCTGCCAATGGCCTTTAGCAATGTCATAGTACCAGAGTGGGATACTTGCAGGTGCCGATGCCGCTTGGCTGGCAAGGATAGGCATACGAAGCTCTACCTCTTTCCCTGATGCGACCTTAAGTTTTTGGCCATTTCCAGTTTCGAGTTCAACGCCGATCATGCCATAAGTAGACAGGAAAACCTCCTCATCGGCGGCGTTTTCAGCCGTCATGTCGCCGGGCACAAAAAGCCCGAGATTGGGGTCGGATGGATCGAGATAGCGGGCATAAACGAAGATTTGCCCGTTATAAGCATTGCCGTTGGCATCGGTAACGGCATTGGCGGGAAAGTTCAATTTTGGTCCTCCCGGCACATTTACCTTGCCGCCTGTGCTTGCGCTCACTGAGCCTGCATACGCTTTCGCCAACAGTTGAATGGTAATGGTTTGCAGGGCCTCGTCTTCCACGATGTAAGGGCGGGAAATCTCGAAATAGCCGTCTTTACTGACGCTCACCAAAGCGTGCATGGCCGGCAGCCTCATGGACTTGAAGCGAAAAACGCCGTTTTTATCACTAAGCGTTGATTCAGTGCCAGCCTTCACCAGCGCGCCTTCTACGGCATCGCCACTTTCGTCAATGATGCGGCCTGCGAAGCTTACATCGGCCATTGGGCCGTTTTCGGAAAAGGAATCTTCCTCGCAAGCCACGAAAAATGCGCCGATGAACAGCGCGAGCGGAATGAGCAATTTCAATTTTTGCATGATGTGTAGCAGTTTGTGTGTGAAAAAATTTGTGTTGGTAACTGCTACACGCAAATGAAGGAATAATAGTTGGGTGGGGAAATCAACAAAGTCATGCTCAGCATAAAGCTTCATCTTAAGACTCAAATTGTTTTGTAAAAATTTTTTGTTTTAAAATTGCAAGTTTGTTTTAAACAAATCTACTTTTGCAGCACAAATCAACCTCTCCTATGCGCCAACCCACCATGTTTGAAACGACCAAGGAGGTTCTTGGTTATGAAATTGGTGGCTTGTTGCGTCCTGTTCCAATCGGGCAAACAAAGCCTGAAAACCCGGAAGACCTCTCTTCCATATCTGAATGGCTGGCTTTAGAAAAAGCCAGGCGAATGGGCGCTCATTATGTTTATTTCAGAAGATTTGAAAATCGCCCTTCTCAACCTCTGTTTTATGCCTACGACTACACAGAAGGGATGGGGCTGCCCAATGAAGATAAATTAGGTCGGATTCAAAAAGATATTTGGTCTAGTGCAGAAGTACCCTGTGCTATAGTTTTTACCAAGGATTCTATTAGCATTATAAATACGAGCTGCGAGCCAAATTATACGGGTGAATCGTTTACTCCAACATATTTGCTGGAAAAAGCCGCCGAGATTTCTGAAGATATCAGAAAGCGGTTTTCGTCTTATCAACTCCTTTCAGGTGAGTTTTGGAATGCTGAAAAAGACTACTTCGCATTTGGTCGTTCAGCTCATAAAACGCTGTTAGACAAGCTTTGTGCTGTACGTGAAGCTTTCTTGAGAGAAGACAAAACGCTTGCAAATGCGGTTAACCGCTTGCTGATACAGTGTGTGTTGATTCGCTATCTGGAAGAGAAACAGGATTATGATGCATCAGGTAATCTAAGAAAGGTTTTCCCAGAAGGCTTCTTCGAGAAAATTTCAGGCGGATCCTCTTTTAAGCATGCACTTAAAACTGGGACTTTCTGGGAAGTCTTCGCCTACCTCAATCAGCAAGACCACTTGAATGGGAAAATCTTTGATTGGTCAGAAACAGAAAAG
The DNA here is from genome assembly GCA_031373015.1 of Saprospiraceae bacterium. Classification (GTDB taxonomy): domain Bacteria; phylum Bacteroidota; class Bacteroidia; order Chitinophagales; family Saprospiraceae; genus M3007. The sequence continues at coordinate 9,554 of JANMME010000946.1, read as the reverse complement.
AAACAGATTGAAGCAATTTCATCTCCCAAGTTGGTAGACCTTCTCTATCGAACTCGTGTAAACGCGAGTGAGCAAATTGCACTTTGGGATTTGTATTCATTCCGGTACTTACCAGTAGAAATTGTTAGCAGCATATATGAAGCTTTGTTCAGCAATGACAAAAGCGTTAGTGAAGATGGAATGGTTTATACGCCACCCCATCTTGCTGCTTTTCTGGTAGATGAAGCCATGCCACTAAATGCTTGGCAAGGAAAAACTCATTTTAAGGTTTTAGACCCTTCATGCGGTTCCGGAGTTTTTTTAGTGCTGACATTCAAGCGTTTAGTGCATTGGTGGCGGCTTCAAAACAACGGGAGTTCTCCAGGTAAGAAGGAACTAATCAATATCCTCCGGCATAGTATACACGGCGTGGATTTGCATGATAACGCCATTCTGCTGACTCGATTCAGCCTTTGCCTTGCGGTGTGCGACATGCTCACGCCGCCAGAAATATGGGATGCTTTGCAATTCCCCGACCTTGAAGGTCAACTAGTTGGCAATGATTTTTTTGATTGGTACAAACAAAACCAAGATAAGAAAGCCTCTTTTGATTTGGTTCTTGGCAATCCTCCGTTTGTTCAAGCCTCTACAAAACTTCCTGACTGGAAAACAGTTTCGGATTTCGCAATCCCACAGAAACAAATTGCACTCTATTTTTTGAGTGCGGGTATTCAGATGGTTAAGCCAGGTGGATTACTTTGTCTGCTCGTCAAATCGTCTTCTTTGCTTTATACCACGAGTGGAGGCAAATACAGAACTCATTTCTTGCTGCGCAATCAGGTGCATCAAGTAATTGACTTCACACTTTTGGCAAGGAACAATGTGCTTTGGGAAAATCAAGAGCCAGATACGGTCGCTGTTTTTGCTACGCCTAGTCCAGCCGATACCAGCAAAAAAATCCTGCACGTTGTGGTGCGACGTTCTCCGACAACCAAGACAAAGCGGTACTTTGAGATTGATGCTTATGACTTCAATTGGGTGCCTTATATAGCAGCTTTGCAAGATGATTTTGTTTGGAAAACAAATTTGCTTGGAGGGGGGAGGTTATATGGTGTGGTCAAGTATTTGAAAACATGGCCGACACTAAAAGACTTTATAAGTCAAAGGTATGGTTGGTCATGTTCAGTCGGATATAGAGGCAGTAAAGACATTAAAAAGTCTACATGTCCTGAAATTTATGGCAAACTTGCATTACCTACTGAATGGCTTAATGAAGATGGAGTAAAACGTTTTGATTTCAAACCTGAACTTTCTGAACGATTTCATCATACTGGAGATGTTAGGATTTATTCGGCTCCTCATATCCTTATAAAAGCAAACGCGGGCAACAATGACTCGATTCCAATTTGGTATTTTCCGGAGACAGATGTTGTTTTTAAGGAGAAAATTATTGGGATCGCGGCACCATCCGATCAATCTGCTGAGATTGAAGCACTCTTTCATAAAATTAAACTATTCAATGATTTATATCGCACCTTTCTCTTTGCAACCAGCCCAGAGTGTGTAGTTTATATGAATACTGTTGTTCAAGCAAAAGACATATATGGCTTGCCCTTCCCCAAAAAATTAGAAGAGGAAATTAAATTGGGGAAATTTGATCAGATTATATTTGATGATGTTTTAAATCATTATCAAAAGTTTATCCGTCAACCAGAAAAATCGTCTAAAGCTTTCCTGCCCATCCCACTCACAAAGTTTCAATTGCATATCACCCGATTCGGCTCTATTTTCTGCGAAGCTCTTAATGCCATCTATGCCAAAGAAAACCTCCGTTTTCGTCAAGCAGAGATGGGTACGCTGCACTTTGGCAAATTCATTTACATGGCTTTCTGCTATGATGACCAGCCAGAGCACTCCCCCAGCCCGTACGGTGAAATCCAGACATACGGCGATTTGAAAAAACTGCTGACGCTCGATAAAGGGCATACCCAATTCCAACGCATCCAGAAAATTTACAAGAAAGATTACGTCTGCTTCATTAAGCCTAATCAATTCCGCTATTGGCTCGATTCCATCGCTCTCCGCGATGCCGACTGGGTCTTGGCCGATTTGGTCGCCCAAGGGCACTAATCCCAAGCACCTATGCTAAGCCAACATTATACCACATCGAACACAGCCTATTTCCCTTCATTGCCAAAGGGCAGGGCAATTGAGGTGCTAGTGGAACTTGTGGAAAAGTGTTTGATGGTTTTTCCAGAACATCTCAAACCTGTTGAAGAGTATGATGAGACAGCAAATGAACTGTTTTTGAATAGTGAATTCTCCCATGTATTTCAAACCGTCATTCAAGAAAGTGGATTTCATGGGTGTACAGTCCAAGATGAAAGTGCAAGTCAAGAACATTTACTAGGCAAAAACAAGAAGAAGGGCATACCTCCTCGAGTTGACTTAGGAATCAGACTTGCTCACTCTCGAGCCCGAATTATGCTCATAGAAGGCAAGCGATTACACACCGCTTCAGACAGGCAATATGTATCAGGTATAACAGGAGGTATTGCTCGTTTCAAGAAGGAAGAACATGGAGCAGATGTAGAAATATCTTGCATGGTTGGTTACGTCCAAACCAACACCTTCGCTTTTTGGCACGAAAAAATAAATGACTGGATACGGCGCGAAAATGCGCCTACGGCTGTCCCAGTTTGGGATGATGGCGATTGTCTGAATCCGCTCACTGAGAAGGCCGAACATTTGGCCCATTGCTTTTCCCAACATCGCCGAATTAGCAAAAAACCAGTTATGCTCCACCATTTTTGGGTGAAGGTTGTGTAGTTTGAAATCTTTCCAACACTAATTCCCCCCCTCCAATTCATCCCCAAAACTATCATCCGGCTTTTTCGGCTTCTTGGGGTTGCCGCCCTCGTCCAATTCGTCGTTGTAAATATCCGGCGAGAAATCTTCCTCGTCGCCCGCAGGGCCGAGGTTGCTTTCGTAGGCAGCGCAATTGGTTTCGATGCCGAGGTCGCCGGCCGGGCGCTCAAAGCGTGCATTGAAGTCGTACCCAGATTTAGGGTCTTTTTCCAAGCGGCTGATGAAGGAGGCGAAAATAGGTCTTGCCATGCGCGCGCCTTGCCCGTCCCCGAGGCTGAGAAAGCGAATCCAGCGGTCTTCGCCGCCCACCCAGGTGCCCACCACGAGGCGTGGTGTGACGCCCATGAACCAGCCATCGGTGTAGTCGTTGGTCGTGCCGGTTTTGCCACCTACCTGGCTTTTGAGCGTGTTGATACCAGGCGCGCCTTTCACGTTGTACTGCAACATTTCGAGCATTACCCAGTCGGCGTTGGCCGCCAAAGCGGCGTGTTCTTCTGGCACAGAACGCCACAGCACGCGACCGTTTTTATCTTCTATTCGTTTGATTACGAAGGGTATACCGTACATTCCTTTGTTGGCGAAAGCGGCATAAGCCCCGGTCATTTCGTAGGGCGTGAGGTCGGCAGACCCAAGGCACATGGCGGGCGAACCGGGCAGGATGATGTAGCGGCCATTGGCCTGGCGGGCGGAATCAATGCCGAGTTTGTTGCAAAGGCCGCGCACGGGCTCGGTGCTGCCCAATTCTCGCATCAGGTAGGCACTGACGGTGTTGACAGAGTTCTTTAAGCCCTCTTTCAAATTCAAACGTGCTCCCGAGTAAATCCCTGTCGAATTTTTGGGCGTCCAATCCGTATAATGTTGAAAATTCATGTAGTGGGCTGGAATCGTTACTGGATTGTCATAGACCTCATAACAAGGGCTAATGCCTTGATGTGCAATGGCAGTGGCATAGACAAATGGCTTGAAGGTCGAGCCAACCTGTCGCCGGGTGTGGATGTGGTCGTACTGGAAATATTTGAAGTTGACGCCACCTACCCAGGCCTTGATTTCGGAAGAAGTGGGGTCAACGGCCAGGATACCCGTTTGCAGAAACATCCGGTGGTAGCGAAGGCTGTCCATCGGGGTCATGATGGTGTCTTTTTCGAGTTTTGGATTGTTCCAGGTAAAAACCTTCATTTTCACCGGCTGCGCATACTGTTTCCTGACATTGGCAACGAGGACACGGTATTGAGATTTTGAATCCGGCCATTCCTTGTCGGCCATAATCCGTCGGTAAGCCGTGGCCTGTTCGCTGGTCACGAGTTTGGCAAACAGCATTTTGCCCAAGTAGCCTGGCGCTTTTTCTTCGTTCATCATCCGTTCCACATCTATGGCACGGAGTTCGAAATCGTGGCGCTTTTTTATTTTTTCAGCTATGGCGTCCATGTATTTGGGCCAGAGTGTGGCGAAGCGGTCACCGTCGCGCATCAATTTCCAGATGGATTCTTTTCGGCCTTGCAATTCCTCGTCGGTCGCGTCGCCGGAGCGGTAAGACCAGGGATCGCGGCCTTTCCAGACCTGGAAAAAACGGGCCTGGAGTTTTTTCATTTGCTCCGCCATGGCCGCTTCGGCGTGTTGCTGATAAACGGGGTCAATGGTGGTGTAGATTTTCAGGCCATCTCGGTAGATATCGTATTTCGAACCGTCGCGGCGTTTGCATTCGGGGAGTTCAAGCAGCGAGTCGCGCACGATTTTTTCCAAATAATCGCAGAGGTAGGGCGCTTTGTCATCGGTAAAATTCACCGATTTGAATTGCAGTCCGAGGGGCAGTATTTTTAGGCTGTCGTATTGGCTTTCCGTAAGCACGCCATTTTTTTTCATTTGCGAAAGCACCACCCAACGGCGTTTAATGCCGCGGTCAGGGTAGCGGTTGGGGTTGTAATAAGAGGGGTTTCTGAGCATCCCGATCAGCAGCGCAGATTCTTGAATGTTCAAAGATTCCTGGTCTTTGTTGAAATAAACCTCCGCTGCTGCATGTATCCCGTACGCATTATTCACAAACTCGGCTTTGTTGAGGTACATCGAAATGATTTCTTCTTTGGTGTAAGCGCGTTCGAGTTTGACGGCGGTAATCCATTCCCGCAGCTTGATATAGATCAGTTTGAACGTTTTTTGGATTTTGTTCAGGCCTTTGAAATTGCGGTCTGAATAGAGCATTTTTGCCAGCTGCTGCGTGATCGTAGAGCCGCCCCCACCACTTTGGTCGCTGAGCAGCACGGTACGGATTACTACCCGCGCCACTGCCCGCCCATCAATGCCACAATGTTCCCGAAAACGGGTGTCCTCCGTGCTGATGAGTGCGTTCACGAGGTGCGGGCTGAGGTCTTCATAAGGCACCGGTATGCGGTTTTCGACAAAATACCGCCCCAGCACATCGTTGTTGCTGCCCAACACCTCGCTTGCCACCGCAGAGGAAGGGTCTTCCAGTTCGCGGAACGAAGGAATAGCCATCATACTGATAATCAGGAACATTAACAGCATCGTAGCCATGCCGCCCAAAAGGAGGCGCCAGCTCCAGCGCACGATTTTGAGGTAGAGCGGCATTCGTTTTTCTTGCAAAGCGGCTTTTATTGAAATAAGATGCTGAGGTTCCATAGTGTGAGCGGACGCCCGCCTGCGCCCCCACCTACGTTAAAACTTCGGCGGGTAAAAAAGCTTCGGCGGGTAAATGAGAGGTTGTAAGAGACGTGAGAGGCTGCGATTTACAAACAGTTTCGCGGACAAAAGTATGAATGCGTTTTGGGAAAAAATATTTTGTGTCAAAAAGGATGTTTGTATTTACACAAATTTCAGAGGGAGTACACAAGTTCATCATCCTACTGTGTTATTTTAAAAATAACTTTGTGAATCAAAGTAATTCCTTTGTCCTGAATAAACAGACAATAGAGCGGTTAAAAAAGTGATAATGAATATAATGGCAGACAACGCTTCCGAGTCAACCGGCTACTATGGCCCGGACTCCATTACCTGGAAACTTTACCGTGAACAAATTTCAATAACCGGTGGGATACGTGCCTTATTGCTCCAAGTCGCGCACCCATCCGTGGCCGATGGCGTTGCTCGATTTAGCAATTTCAAAGCCGACCCGTTTGGGCGGGGCTACCGCACGTTTGCCGCGATGGCGACGATTTATTTTGGCTCCAAAACCCAAGCTGAACAAACAGCCCAAAGGCTCTGGCGCATCCACTCGGCTATAAAAGGTGAAGCCCCAAACGCCTATTCGGCGACCAATCCAGATTTGCTTTTGTGGGTATTGGCTACGCTGACGGACACCACTTTGCGGGTGTATGAGCGAATGCCTTTGCCCGGTTTACCTTCCGATTGGCAGGAACGATTCTATGAAGAAAGTAAGCTGGCCGCACAATTGTTGGGTATCCCGGAAGGGGTGTATCCGGCTGATTTGAAAGCGTTTGAAGTCTATTTCAACGCCATGTTGGAGAGCAATTTGCTGGGCAGCACCGATGTCTGCCGCGAAGTAGCACAATCCATTGTCCGGCATCCGAGAGCCCCCAAGAAATTGGCCAATCTCCTTGCTACTGGCTGGTTGCCTGAATCTTTGTGCACACGTTTGGGCATCCCGGTGAGCAGGGACGCAGCGGCAAAACTGGAGCGTTTTCTGCGGCGCTATTTATGGGTTTATCGTTTGATTCCCAAAACATTGCGTTGGAGTCCGGCTTACCACCAAGCACTTTACCGCATCGCAATAGCGCGTGGTGAAAGCCCAACATGGATGGGGCGTTTTTTTCATTGGCTAGCCAAACGGATGAAAATTCCGATGGGATTGGAGAGATTTTGAGGGTTGAGAATGCTCAAAGGCTTGCCTCCATTTTCTCAACACGCTCGACAATCAACTAATTTCTAATTTCCCCCGCCCTCAATTTCTTCCAAATATTCCTCCCCATCATTTCCTGGTTGAGCGGGCGCATCGAGCATTACATCCACGGAAGATCCACCGAATTCCGCGTTGATAGCTTTGGCGATGAGCAATTTCCGCGCTTCGCTGCGCTCGAACTCGGCCTTGACCGCTTTCTTCTTTCGCTTCATCTCGTATTTGTCGAGATTTCCCACAATGGAATAATAAAGGTTGAAGCCGCCCTTTTTTTCTGGAAGCGGGTCAAGATCGGAATCGTGCTTTTTGAGTCGGTTGAGCAACACCTGGCCGGCATTGATCTTGATTTTGTAATCAATATCGTTGTCGAAAGTTTGTTCGCCGGTCAAAGTCATGTTCAGGGCATTGCTCTGGATGAACATCACAGGCAAATAAAGCCGTTGGTTCTTGATTTCCAGGTAGTTCTGCAAATCGGTGAACTTGATACGGCGCAAATCCTCGATATGGACGAAGGTGGAAAAATCTTCAAACATTTTAACCCCCAGCAATTCGCCGTTTGTTGCTTGCACATCCGCGAGGGCATGAAGACGTTTTGAATCGAATGCGCCTACGTTATCCCAATAGGCCCAGATCACCACACGGCAACTGAGCACACCACGCATATTCGCGTCCGTGATGACTTCCTGCCCAAAGTTCTCACATTGGGCCAGCGTGGTTTGCAGGTCGAGGTTTCGGGCCGTGATGCGCATTTTCAGGGAAGGGTTGAGGTCAAACCGGGCATTCCCATCAAGCGCGAGATCGCCCTTCATGGCCGAGGCATTTCCATTGATGTTCAAATTGTTGTGATCAAATTCAAAATGGCCGCCAAAGTTTTTCCCTTCGATTTTCCCATATTTGAACCCGCTAATATTCGCCTCGAAGATACCTTTCAATTTGTCCATGGCGAAGCTGCGTTCGGCGTTTTTTTCTATTTTCAAAGAGTCCAGCTCGGCTTTTCCTCCTGCTTCCGAAACCGTGGCTTGTACGCTGAACATTTGTACAATCTGGTCAACATCAAGGTTTTGGGAGCGGAGTTTGGCATTGAATTCAAGGAGTGCGTCAGCCGTGTTCATGGAGTCTGCGAAGAGCACAGGGAGCAGGTTTCTTGCCGAACCACCGAGCGTGAAATCGCTTTCTCCTGCCCGAAGCACTAAACTGTCCACCTGGAATTCATTGTCCTGTAGGCGAAGGAACCCCGTCTCTGCAAGCAGGGGGACTTTGTTGTAAGTGAGCGCAGCATGGTCGAACTGGATTTCACCCGCCGCGTTCACTTGGCTGATGCGCCGCATGCTAGTCATATCGGCGTATCGGCCTTGCACTGTGAGGCGGTTGAGGCGCACGAGGCCGTCGCCCGCCGTAATGAGTTCGTTGTCAAACAGCCCATACGCAGCGTCGAGCGGCAGGGCGCCGTTGGCATGAAAATCAACCAAGGGATCATCTAGTTGATTTATTTTCAAAGACAAACTCAATGCCTGTCCGCCAAAATCGCCTTTGAAATCTGCCAGTTCAAACTCGCCGCTCCCGTCCGGCTGGGCGTTGTATCGGGCGCGGAACGACACATTGCGCAAAGGGCTTTGAAGTTTTTCAGAAGTCACTTTCCCGTCCCTTAGCGCCACCTCGAAGCCGATGGCAGGGGTTTCTGTCTTGCTCAACCGGCCTTTTACGGTGCCGCTGCACGAATAATTGCCTGAGCTCTGAAACTCCCGGAAATACTCGTGGTAAGCACCCGGCAACAAGTTGGCGATCATTGAAATGTCGCCCTCCTGGCTCACGAGTTTGAAATTCAGGTCGGTGGCATCGGGCTTCGACACCGCGAGCCCTTCCACATTGAAGGTATTGCCGCCCAGGGTGACTTCTACGTTTTGAAGGCCGTAGGCCCCGCGTTTTAGATCAACGACCAGCACCGCATCGTAGCTGAGTTTTTCACCTGCCAGATAGCGGCTGCTGTCTGAGTCGAGGCGGATCATTTTTAGGTCGGCCTGGCTCGAAAGCCGGAACTGTTGGGCGGAAAAATTGCCGCTTGCGCTGGCGTGGTTTACCATCATTTCCGCAGCCTGCCGGGTTGGCGCGTTGTCGTATAGAACGGTCACGTTCTGGAGTTCTGCGTTTTCCAACGCAAGGTGAAGCGTGCTTTCTGTGGCAGGCTTTTTCGCGCTTTTTTCTTCTTTAAAAATATCGGTGTTCGACTTTCCGGCACGGTTCACCAGGATACGGACGGCTCCGTCGCGCAGTCGGACAGAGTGGATCTTCAGGTCATTGCCAAAGAGGCTGAGCAGGTCAAATTTGAACGAAAGTTCCTCAGCAGCAAGGAGTTGACCGCCCAGCGCGTCTTTGAGCCGCACTTGCGAAAGATTGATAGAAGCAGCAGGAAAACCAGACAAAAGCGAAAGGCTGGCATCGCCCACGCGGAGTTCGGTCTTCAGGTTTTTGTTGATCTCCGCTACCAATTGCTGACTCACTTGCCTGTCAAAAAAGGCGGCTATCACTACCAGTAAAAGCAGGAGGCTGAGTACCGAAAACAGCAGGCCAAGTAGGATGCGGCGCAGCCAAGAGCGGCGGGGTGGAGGTGCAGGCGAATAGACAGGTGGGACTTCCATCGAAAGGGTAGGATTTTGCGAGGACGAAGATAGCCTTAAGTGACAACCCGAATGTTAGCAGGCACACAAATTAAACCGCAAAACCGCAAAACAGGAGAACCGCAAAATATAAAACTGCACGCCAAGATTGGAAGATGGCCAAAATCTTGCCTTTTTCGAGATCAAGCGCTTCACAGTTTTATATTTTGCGGTTCTCCTGTTTT
>JANMME010000917.1:0-18074 GCA_031373015.1 Saprospiraceae bacterium | reverse complement strand
CAATTGACCGGGGTGTTCACCGGCCTGGCCTTGTTCATTTCCTGCCTCGGTTTGTTCGGGTTGGCCGCATTTGCGGCAGCGCAGCGCACCAAAGAAATCGGCATCCGCAAAGTGCTGGGCGCGAGTGTGGCATCTGTGGTGGCATTGTTGAGCAAGGATTTTCTGAAACTTGTGCTTATAGCCCTTGTGCTGGCTTCGCCGAGCGCCTATTATTTCATGCAACATTGGCTCGCTGATTTTGCGTACCGCATTGATATTCAATGGTGGGTGTTTGCAGTAACTGGGGTAGTTGCAATCGTAGTAGCGGCCTTCACAGTTGCCAGTCAGAGTGTACGTGCAGCATTAATGAATCCGGTGAACTCCTTGCGAAGCGAATGAATTGACCCCGAAGTTTCAATAATATAAAAGCGATATGCTAAGCACTTATTTCAAACTTGCCTTTCGCACGCTCTGGCGCAACCGCTTGTTCAGCGCACTCAATACCTTGGGTTTGTCCATCGGTTTGGCAATAGCCTTGTTGATGCTGTTATTTGTCCAGCATGAATATTCCTTTGACACATTTCATGCGCTGGCATCGCGCATCTACCGGGTAAATCTGGAGATCAACTTCAACGGCGAAAAAACCCATTATGCAGCAGCGCCCAATGCCGTTGGCCCGACGGCGGTGGAAAAAGTGCCGGGGGTAGAAAACGCCGTCCGGGTGCTAAAAAACGAGTTTGGAAAAGATGCATTCCTAAGGGCAGGGGAGGTGAAATTGGTCGAGCCATCGCTGTATTTTATGGACCCGTCGTTCTTGCAGGTATTCGATGTGTCTTTGATTCAAGGCGATCGGTCAACCGCTTTGTCAGCGCCAGACAGGGCGATCATCAGCGAGAGCACGGCCCTTAAATATTTTGGCAAAACCGATCCGATTGGAAAAACGATGGTGGTGGATAACATGATGAACCTGCAAGTCACCGGGGTATTTCGTGATCTTCCTGAAAACTCGAGCTTGCACCCCAACATTGTAGCCTCCTTTTCCTCTGTAAAATGGGCGCGCAAACTCACTTGGGACAATGCCAGTTATGCCACTTATCTGCTGCTTGCACCCACTGCTGACCCAAGCGCCGTCACGCAAGCCTTGACGGCGGAAATGGAGCGAAACGTACCGCCAGAAGGCCGTTTCTATGCCCTAAGCCTCATGCCATTTCTCGACCTCCACTTGCATAGCGCCGACTTTGACAGTAGTTATGCTTACCAATTGGGTGATTATGAAACGCTCAAACATTTGGCCTGGTTTGCTCTTTTGGTCTTGCTCATTGCCTGCATCAATTACATGAACCTGGCCACGGCACAATACCAGCAACGAACCCGCGAAGTAGGCATCAATAAGGCCATGGGGGCGTTGCGCGCCGGTATTTCCCTTCGCTTTTATGTTGAAACGGGTCTTTTGACGGCAATTTCCATCGTTTTTGGCCTGGGCCTGGCGACGATCTGCCTTCCTGCTTTTGGACAGTTGGTTGATCGAAAATTGGACCCAGGAGCCTTATTGTCACCCGGGTCATTGGGTGGGATGGTCGCTGTTTGGGCCTTGGTCACCTTGTTTGCCGGGTCTTATCCTGCGCTGTTTCTATCCTCTTTTTCTCCCCAAAAAATGCTGAATAAGGGCATGACTGGTGGCGGGAAAGGCGAATCCTGGTTGCGCAAATCGCTGGTAGTTGGACAATTTTCGGCGGCCCTGGTGTTTATGTTGGGCACACTGGTGATGTACCGGCAAATGGCTTTTACCCGGGAACAAAAATTGGGGTATAACCCCGAAAATGTAGTGGCCCTCAACACGATGGGCGCCGCAACAGGCAAAGAAATACAGGCCTTAGAAAACGGTTGCAAGGATATTGCCAACGTGACATCGGTATGCCGCACCCAGGCATATCCGGGTCGCGGCGGCAGTATTCGCAGTATTGATAAACCGGACAATGCAAAAGAGCACTTGGCGATTAGGACCAACCGGAGTGACCCAGGATTTGTCAAAACGCTTGGTCTAACCTTGCTTTCAGGCAATGGGTACAACCCAAAAGCCAAAGATGATACGGTGACGCATTTGGTTATCAACCAACACTTTGCCAAAGCAATGAACTGGACGCCCGAAGAAGCCATTGGGAAGAGCCTTCCGGATTTTATCACAGCCAGGACCGAGATCACTGGCGTGGTCGCTGATTTTCATTATGATTCTTTTCACGAACCCATCGGCCCCTATTGTTTTCACGATGGTGACACGGAATCGAGGGTCTATACACTTGTCCGTTTTCAATCGGGCGACATAGCTGGAACGATGAAGCAATTGGAAAGGGCATTCAACACCACCCTGCCTACCTCGGCGTTTGATTATGCTTTTCTGGATGCAAGTCTGGAAAAAATGTACCGTTCTGAACAAAAAACGGCCAAGGTCATCCTCTATACCGCAGGCTTGGCCATATTGATTTCCTGTTTGGGCCTGTTTGGGTTGTCAGCGTTCACCGCCGAACGGCGCACGAAAGAAATTGGCGTGCGTAAAGTGTTGGGCGCGAGTGTGTTGGGCATTACCGGGCTATTGGCCAAAGACTTTCTAAAACTTGTGCTTCTGGCCATTTTGTTGGCCAGCCCCATTGCTTATTATTTCATGCAACGTTGGCTTGCTGATTTTGCCTATCGAATTGATATTCAATGGTGGATGTTTGTAGCCACCGCTTTAGCCGCTGTAATTATTGCGTTTTTGACCCTGAGTTTTCAAAGTGTCCGGGCGGCCTTGGCGAATCCTGTCAAGTCCTTGCGAAGTGAGTGATTTTTACGGCCTTACCTTCTCTAAACCTCTAGAATATTCGTCCCAATCACCCATCTTCCATCTCCAATGCGATGCCAGCCGTTGTTGCTGGTCTCGAAAATGCTGACGACGGCGCCTTGATTTAATTCGCCAACTTTGGCGTTGGAAGTAGCCGGGCCTGTACGCACATTGAGGAATTTTGACGTCACTTTTCCTTTTCTCGTACCTGCTGCAGGCGCTCCATTGGAGGCGATGACCTGGATGAAATCGGCACTGGCAAACTGCCCATTCCCGATCCGCCAGAAACCGCCTACTTTTTCAAACAGAGTCACGATATCGCCTTGATGTAGTTCTGCCACTTTTGGGTTGGAGGTACCAGGGCCCGTGCGCACGTTTAAGAATTTGGAGGTCACTTTACCGCGCGGTGTAACGGCCTGACCACCGCCAGTACCCGTACCAGAGCTGCCATTGTCAACACTGCCACTCCCCCCTGTGCCACTACCGCTATTCCCGGCAGCCATTTGCACCGCACGAAGCGCATTGAGGCGGCCATAACCCAGTTTGGGCGAACGGCCATTGGCATCGTAGCCACTCCCAATTTTGTCGGCCGAGCGACGAAGTATATCCTTGATTTCACTCAGAGTAAGATCAGGGTTCGCCGAAAGCATTAGTGCGCAAACGCCTGCGGTAAGCGGGGTGGCGCTTGATGTGCCTCCGAAACGACTCGTATAGGTATGTACAAGCGAATCTCCGTTGGCGCTCACCGTAGCGGTGGTCACGCCTACGCCATCATTGCCATTGGTGGGCGCGCAGAGGAAGGCGTTCGGGCCAAAAAATGTATAACTGGAAGATTCGTCCAGGCTGTTGGAGGCCGTGATGCACATCACATCTGGGTGTGCTGCGAAGTCGCTGACTTGGCGTGGCAGGTTGTTGGAAGCGGGATTGGCATTGCCCGCAGCGATAAAAACGGGCAGCCCTTTGCCGTTTCGGCCTTGGCGCACCACACTGCTTATATAATTGGAAATGTAGGTGGAAAGCGGGACGGGCTTTGGGAACCCGAGGCTACAGGAAATAATATCTGCTCCATTGAGAAGTGCATGTTCGAATGCCTTTTGGATGGCGTCATCCGAAAGGATGTCAAGTTTGATGGGAATGATGCGTGCATTGGGCGCCGCTCCCAGTACGCCTTGCGAATCCCATGCCCCAGCGGCCACTGCGGCGCAGGAAGTACCGTGGCTGAAAACGCCAAAAGAACCGTCGGATGCCTGAAACCAGGGAGAAACGTCTGCCGACCGGTTGGGGGCATTAAACGTATTGCGGATTTTGGTTCCGTCGCCGCGCAAGGAAGGGTGGTCTATGTCGAATCCCGTGTCAATCACGGCAATCTTGATGTTTTTCGAGCCCAGTCCCTGCAATTCTTCCCAAGCAGCCCGCACTTTCGCGTCCGCACCTTTTTTGAAATGGTGCGTACCAAAAACGGCATTGGGAATATCAATGATTGGTATTTGCCCCCCGGAATTTTCATGGTGCCATTGACTGTTGATGAACTTGCCCGTAGGCGGCGAAAAATCACCCGCCACGGGCTTAGCCATGAATTCTGGTTCCGCAATTTTTACAATTCGATTTTTTTGGAGGAGCATGGCGCACTTTACCGGATTGGGCGAGTCAGGCGTTGTGCTCACTCGATATGCCTCTGGACTAACAACCTGCCGAATATTGAGATGAAGTTCATCCATGGCGGCTTGTTGCTTTTCTTGAACAGTGCCCGGTTTGAACTCAATGTACAGGTAGCCAGTGGGGATGAATGGCGAATCTTCTTCCCCATCCATAATCCAAATGTGCGTACCGACCGAAACTTCGGGCTTTGCACGGAGCGCGTCTAGCTTTTTGTCAATACCTCGCGTGGATTTCACGACTTCAAAGTCACGAAAATGCTCTTGATCGGCAGCGTTCTTACGCTTTGGCGCGCGCTTCATACCTGGGGTGTAGCGCACAGCTGCCTGGGTTTTGCTTTTGCTGAGGTTGATGGTTTCGCCACCAAATTTGAAGGAGGCTGTGTTTACTTTTTTTGTTGCCATTTTAGAGGAGTGTTAAGTGATGGAACACGGATGACACCGATGAGACACGGATTTGTTTTTTGTTGCCTTTTTAGAGGAGTGATAAGTGTTAAGTGATGGGCGTAAGTGATACGAAATGAGCGGTTTATCACTTACCGCTTATCACTTAACACGCTTCAACGCACGTTGTAATCCTTGTTCACTCTGTCAATTTCACGCTTGCTTTCACGGTCTTTGATGGTTTCGCGTTTGTCAAAAGATTTTTTGCCCTTGGCGAGGCAAATGGTCAATTTGGCAAAGCCGCGCTCGCTAAAAAATATTTTGAACGGCACAATGGTAGACCCTTTTTCCTTGATACCGCGCTCCAACTTTCTTAGTTCGGGACGACGGAGCAGGAGTTTGCGGTTTCGGCGGGGGAGGTGATTGGCATCCGTGCCGTATTTATATTCAGCCACATAGAGGTTGCGCACCCAGAGCTCGCCCTGGTCAAAAATACAGTACGCATCCGACAAATTTGCGTTGCCATCTCTGATACTTTTAACCTCTGTGCCCGTGAGCATAATACCCGCGTTGAACTCCTGTACAAATTGGAATTCGTAAATCGCCTTGCGGTTCAGAATCTCGATCTTCGCTTTTTTCTTCTCTTTTGCCATGTCTAAAAATATCTGCAAATGTAAGGTTTTAAGAATCTAAACCGCTCAATATCACATCACAAGCCAATCGAATTTCTTCTTCTGAAATTGTAAGCGGCGGTGCGATGCGCAGGCTTCGGTCATTGAACAAAAACCAATCCGTGATAACCCCATGTTGGATACAATGTTGAATCACCGACTGCACTTTTGCCGCATCGGCCAAGTCCACCGCCAACCAAAGCCCTGCGCTGCGCAATTCGCGGATGGCTGGATGAACCAGCAGGCTTTTAAAAAGGGCTTCTTTTACAGAAACTTGCGCCAGCAAATCGCCTTCGAGCAAAATTTCCAAGGTAGCCAGGCTCGCCGCCACGCACACCGGGTGTCCGCCAAAAGTGGTGATGTGCCCCAACACCGGATCGTGCGACAAAGTTTGCATCAACTCCCGCCGGGCTACAAAAGCACCCAGCGGCATGCCGCCGCCAAAGCCTTTTGCCAGCAGCAAAATATCGGGCATGATGCCATATTTTTCAAAAGCAAAAAGATGCCCCGTGCGCCCCATCCCGGCCTGAATTTCGTCCAAAATCAACAACGCGCCTACCTCATTGCAGCGTTGGCGAAGCGCCAGGAGCCATGCGGGATTGGGAGGGATCAGGCCCGCCTCTCCTTGAACCGTTTCAACTACGACTGCTGCGGTTTCTTGGTCAATAATTTCCAAATCGGTCGTTTCGTTGAACCCAACATGTCGAATACCCGGCAACAATGGTTGAAATGCTTCGGTAAAATCTTTGGGCCACATCAGGCTGGCTGCGCCTTGGGTACTGCCGTGGTAAGCATTTTTACACGCTATAAATTGTGTGCGGCCTGTGGCGCGTTTGGCCAGTTTCATGGCGCCCTCTGTGGCTTCTGTGCCCGAGTTTGTAAAAAAAACGGAATCAAGGCCCGGCAGGTTTTCGGCGAGCAATTGGGCCAAACGCACCTGAGGGGAAAGCACAAATTCACCGTAAACAAGCGTGTGCCAGTAGGCTTCAAGTTGTTGTTGCACAGCATTTTGCACCCGTGGGTGGCGATGCCCCAACACACTTGGGCCAATGCCCGCGATGAGGTCAAGCCACCGTTCGCCGTTGCGTCCATACAACCAACAGCCTTCGGCACGCTCGATCTCCAGCGCGAGCGGACCGGGAGAAGTCTGTGCAACATGGCGAAAGAAAAGGGATCGAAGACTGGCGCTTTTTTGCGTTTCCATCATTAATTTATTTGCGAACAATTTATTCCACCCATATTTGCGGGGTCGCGCAAAGTTCGGCCAAGTCGAACAAGCTTCGATGAATAACGTTTAGCAATTCTAATCCATGACTGCTCGTACACTCATCGCCCATGACATTCCTGCACTCACCGTTGATCAAACGGGGCGCGAAGCATTCCATACGCTCAACGACTACCATGTGAAACACCTTCCGGTGGTAGACAAAGGCAAATTGGTGGGACTTCTTTCGGAGGAGGAAATCTTCAACCACAAACTTTCCAGCCCGCTCAGCGAACACGACTTTTCGGTGTTGCCCCTGTTTCAGGTGGGTGAAAATGAGCACGTTTTCGAGATCATCAAAATTATGGGCGATCACCGGCTCACAGTAATTCCGGTGGTGGACGCAGAAGGAAAATATCTCGGGCTCGTGCAACAGAACGATGTCTTGCACTATTTTGCCCATACGGCTTCGATGACCGAACACGGTGCAGTGCTGGTGTTGGAAATGCCTCGCCGCGATTACGCGCTCTCGACCATAGCCCGTATTTTTGAAGAGGAAAAAGTAAATATTCTGAGTGCTTTTGTCACTTCTACCCCAAACCCGGAGCAAGTAGAGCTGACGTTAAAACTCGACCGTCACGATCTTTCCCGTTCCATCGCCTCGCTTGAGCGCCATGAATTTGAAGTGAAAGAGACCTTTGGCGAAACGGACCGAAGCGAACATTTGCGGGATCGTTATGATGCACTGATGCGTTATTTGAATGTGTAGGGCGAAATTTCCTACCTTCGCCCCATGTCGCGCTCGAATAAATACGTCTGCATCCACGGTCATTTTTATCAACCTCCCCGTGAGAATGCCTGGCTTGAAACGGTAGAACAACAAGAATCCGCCCACCCTTTCCACGATTGGAACACCCGCATCAACCATGAATGCTATGCCCCGAATGCGGCAGCGCGTATATTGGATAGTGAGGGTTGGATTGTCAAGATCCGCAACAACTACAACCGCATTTCCTGGAACTTCGGCCCCACCCTGCTTTCTTGGCTAGAAGAAAATGATCCCGATGCTTATGCAATGCTCATGCGGGCAGATAAGCGCAGCCAGGGACTTTTTGGCGGACACGGCTCGGCAGTCGCGCAAGTACACAGCCACCTTATCATGCCGTTGTGCAATGCACGCGACAAAGTGACCCAAGTCAGCTGGGGCATTCGGGATTTTGAACAGCGGTTTGGCCGGTATCCCGAAGGTATTTGGCTGGCAGAAACAGCCGTCAATACTGAAACACTCGAAGTGCTTGCTTCCCACGGTATCCAGTACACCATACTCGCGCCACGCCAAGCCAAGGCAGTCAGGAAGTTGGCAGGTTTATCCGTCGATTTATCTGCCCTAGCCTTCTCGCCTGCCGAGCCTTCCCGCCTGCCTAGCCCTGGCGGACAGGGGCTGACAGGGGCGGAGGCAGAAGCCCCAGCGAAGGCGGAGGCAGAAGCTGTCGCCAGTGAACCAGTCGCTAATCCACCAATTACCAGTCACCAGTCAGCTTGGCACAATGTTGAGGCAGATAACCTCGATACTCGTAAAGCCTATTGGTGTCTTCTTCCCAGCGGGCGACGCATCGCCATCTTTTTTTATCACGGGAAAATAGCACAAGAAGTAGCATTCAATGGGCTTTTAAATAGTGGCAAAGCATTTTCCCAGAGGATTACGGGGATATTTGACCAGGATAATTCCCCACAATTGGCGCATATCGCGACGGACGGGGAAAGTTACGGCCACCACCACCGCTATGGGGAAATGGCGCTCGCCGACTGCCTCAATTATGTGGAAGACACTGGCCTTGCTACGCTTACCAACTACGGCCAATTCCTTGAACTCCATCCGCCCACATGGGAGGTGCAAATCCATGAAAACTCCTCCTGGAGCTGTGTGCATGGCGTGGAACGATGGCGCAGCGACTGTGGCTGCAATTCCGGGAAACCTGGCTGGCAGCAGCGCTGGCGCAAACCCTTGCGGGAAACGCTCGACTGGCTTCGCGACCAACTTGCGCCCATTTTTGAAAAAGAATCTGCAAGGCTGCTACGCGACCCTTGGGCCGCTCGCAACGACTATATCGAAATCATGCTCGACCGTTCTGACGCTGCGGTGGAGGCTTTTTTGAAAAAACACGCCCGGCGCCAACTCAGCCATTTGGAGAAAGTAGTCGTGCTCCGCCTGCTCGAAAGTCAGCGCTTTGCAGTGCTGATGTACACCAGCTGCGGTTGGTTTTTTGACGAAATATCGGGTATCGAAACCAACCAGATTTTGCAGTATGCCCTGCGCACCATGGATTACACCCTGGATGTGACTGGGCAGGATTTGCACCCGGAATTTACCCGCCGTTTGGCTCAGGCCCCTAGCAACGTGTTGCCAAATGGCGCCGAAAGTTTTCTTAAAAACGTAGTGCCCACCCGCGTCACTTTGGAGAGAGTGGCCATGCACTTTGCGGTTGCTTCGCTGTTTGAAGACGACCCAGAAAAACTTGATTTGTTCAATTATACCGCCTCCGTTGAGTTTTTTGAAAAGATTGAGGCAGGAACACCACAGTTTGCGGCTGGGCGTTTGCGCATCCGCTCCAGGCTGAGCCATGCCGAAAGAACCTTTTGCTTTGCGGTATTGTACCTTGGGCAGCAACACATTATTGGCAACATCAGCGGTGAGATGCTTCGCTCGAAGTTCGAGGAAATGTACACCCGTACCAGCCACGCTTTTCGTACTGCCAACATGGGTGAGGTTATCGGTGCGCTACAAGAATATTTTGGTCCGGAGAAATTTACCCTCACGAGCCTTTTCGCCGACGAGAAAATTAAAATCATCAATAGCATCACCGATTCGAGCCTTGGGGTGGCTGAGGCTACTTTCCGCGATGTGTTCAATGACAATTACCAACTCATGGCCGGCATTGAGGAGGCAAAACTTTCCCTGCCTTCCACTTGGCTCAATATCGCTTCCTTTGTACTCAACGCCGACCTGCTCAATTTTTTTGAGGGTGAAGAGGTAGCAGATACGCGCAATCTCCGCCGCATTGCTGCCGACATTGAACGCTGGCACATCAAACGCTCCGATGAAGAAACGCTCAACCTCGCCATTGGAGAGCGTGTGTTCCGCGAAATCGAGAAAATCGGCCTCGACGAATCTTCCCTTCCGCGTGTTCGCTGGCTCGCCGACGTGCTTTCTATCGTGCAGGAAATGAGTTTAAAGCCGAGCATTTGGCGCAGTCAAAATGTGTTCTACCTGCTTACGAAAGGGCTGCGCAAAGGGAATTGGGTATTCCTCAACAAAGAATGGGAATCTGAGTTCGAACGCTTGGCGACCCTGTTGAAGGTTAGATTGAAGACAGGGTGATTTTTTTGACAGGATTTACAGGATGAACAGGATTTAAGAGCGTTGTCGGCTTCGCCGACCGTGTGGAATCACACATCTTGTTGATCCTGTAAATCCTGTCAAAAAAACTTTTGTTCTATATCCGTACCATTTTCCGCACCGCGCTTTTTGTTGGTGTTTCCAATTTGTAATACAAAACGCCTGCCGCGCTCAGACCGCTGAGGTCAATTTGAACGGTGTTCAAACCTGCTGGCCAATCGCTTGATTTAGACCAAAGTATCTTGCCATTTCCATCCACCACCAGGAGTGTGGCCGGGCTGGCTTCGGGGAGTTGGAAAGTTATGGCGGTTTTATCTGTGAATGGATTTGGCTGGTTTTGGAACAACTCGAAGGCCGTATTTGAATTGCCAAACCTCAATGCAATGCGTGCTTTTGATATTGGGCTATTTTTACCCGTAAAAGTTTTGATTGGATACCCCTCCGCCTGGGTGATCTCGCTACTGATGCGAAGCATTTCTCGAAGATCTCCTACTTTTTGCGCTTTCAGTTTGAGCCTGAAATTCGCTTGTCCACCAGCCTCCCAAGCCATGGTGAGCAGGGATCTTTTTGGGAATAGCGCAAAGTTGTCCTTGCTCATGTTTTCCCCTGGAAGCAGCTCCAAAGTTTCCAGCCCATCGGTTTCGAGCGTGAACTGGCAGCCTTCGAGCAATTCGGACGCGCTGAAACTCAATTCAAAAGTTTCGCCTTCATGAAGCGCTCCTGCCCTGCTCAAGAGGGCCGGGCAGGGATCTACGTCAAGATAGACAGTACCTTCAAAGCGCTCTTCTACAGGAGTCCATACGTTGGGAACCGCCGTGTTGTTCACGTCGCCAACTTTAATGCCGATGAAGTTGTAGGGCGAAGGATTACCTACGGGTATCGTATCGGGAAATCCAGTTTGGAAGGGGTTCAACGGATTGGGGAAAACGAAACTTGAATCTACAAAGCGCCAACTGTCGTTGTTGGGCAAGTGGGTGTAGAGGCCCAAGATGAGTTTGCGCAATTCAACAATGTCGAAGGAGGTTACGCTGCCACTCTTGTTGGCATCTGCGGCAATCATTTTGTAGGGAGAGGTGAGTGGCTCGGTCGCGATGATATGCTTGGAAATCTGAACCAGGTCATAGGTTGTCACGCCATTGAGCGGGTTGTCATCTCTTTCAGGAAGGATATCAAAATTAGAGCCTAGCGGTATATTATTAGGTATTTTATAATACCCAAGGCTATCTGTGAAAATGGATGTTGGAAATGGAGGACAGAACATGCAATTATCTGTTATGTTAATTCCTACATCAGAAACCCCTACTCCTAATTCTGTGATGACTCTACCGGATGAATTATTTGAACTACAATTTTCTCCATTATCTTGCACCTTAACAGTTGTCATGCATTTATCGGCATTGCCAGCCTTATCAATGGCCCATAATTCAACACATTTCGTACCTATCTCGGAACAAGTGAAAACAACCGAGTTAATGGGATTTAAATTGCCATCCACCGGAAATCCCGTGCCTGTTCCACATTTGCGTACGCCTATTTTTATAAGAGGTTCTGGAGTGCAGTTATCCTCTTTGTATTGCAAAAAGTCGGATGCATACAATTGAATCATCCCTGTTGGCAAGATATCGACGGTAAAAGGTCCAGTAAGACACACCACGGTTGGCACCTTGCAATCCTTCACCGTAAAAGTGTAATCATACTGTTTCTGGCTGCCACATTGGTCGGTGATAAGCCAGCTGATTTTGTGGGTGCCATGCGGGAGCTCGGGGGTGAAATAGGTGTTTTGTTGTTGTTGTGTATTCCAGCGTACCCGAGCAGTTTTATTATTTCCAGATATTGTTTCTTCAATGGCGAAGCCCATTTTTTGATTCGCCGGTACTGGTCGCCCGTCGAATTGCCGTGGGGTACCTCCTGTAAAGTTGGGGGTATTTACATTATTGAAAAGCACATTGTTCCAGCCCAAGCCAGCCAAGCCAAGGTTCGCAGAGTTTACCACGGTTTCCATAACACCATCACCGTCAAGATCTAGGAAAAGTAGAAATTGGAGGTTGACATTAGCACCGGAGCAGGCGTCGTTGCCTGTGAAGCTCAGTTCGGTCGGTTCTTCGCAGAGGTCGTGCAAACCAAGGCTATTGTCCCACCAATAGAGTTCATTCCAAAACTGAGCATTATTGGCCGTCGCCCAGTTTTGATTGGCACAAGTCGGTGTCGTGAATGTTCCGTTAGGGCCCTGAGTGTCAATAACTTTGATGATTTGCTTGTATTCGTAGCCATTGGCGGTGTCTTGCCAAAAAGTGCAGTAGTTGGTGGGCTGCGGGTCGGTTGGGTTAATTTTTACAATGGTAGGGCTCCAAGGAGGAAGCGCATTGCAAGCAGACACGATGGGCCCTGGCAGGTTGGTGATATGATTGGTGGTCGGGCTGGGGTTTGGATTGGGAATATGGATCAGTGGCTTATTCGGGTTGTAGGTGCATTTGTTGGTGACTTTCCAGGTACGCTCGATTTTGTAGCATGCATCTGGCACGACGGTGAAAAGTACATCCGTGAAATCCACCTCAAATGCCTCGCAGTTTTGCCCAAAGAAACTCGGCTCGCCATAAATGCCCGTTCCATTACACACCGTGACGATCACATCATCGGGAAATTTGGTAAAGTAGTCCTGCAAATAGTCAACTTTCACCGCTTGTGCACATGCCCCACTATTTCCCGCTTTGTCAAAAACAGTAAAAATCCGCACAATAGTGCCTCGATTGCAAACGGTATCGAACAGAGAATAATCCGCGGCTATTGATACCGAGTCAACGGCGCACGATTCCGAGGTAATATCCCCGTATGACTGGAGTGTCGGATCGAAATCTTCGCAGTTGACAACCAGGTTTTGGGGCGCTGTACAACTGGGTGGATTTGGATCTGTAACCAGTATTTTTACTGCACAATCGCTAAAATGCCCCGCCCCAAAGTTTGCAGAAACATTTACAGCTGGCACCGGGATGTCGTACACCCGTAACAGCACTTCAAGGGTGTCATTTTGATTGTAGCAACAAAAACGCAAAGAATCCGTCAAGACCGTATCGTACAGACAAGCGGATATATCCAAAAACCTGGCTTTGAAGGAAACGGGGGTACAGGCATCGCTGGAGCCATTGTCCAAAAGACCTGCTCCGATGGTCAGCAAACCGTTGTCCAAAAGTTGGACGGTAGTAAAAGTGTCGCACTTCGCTAGCGGCGGCACCATATCCGCCACGGTTAGTTTAAAAGTACAATCGCCAATATTGCCGCAACTGTCTTCGGTCACATACGAGATCGTGGTGACTCCAACGGGCAACAAGACCGTCCCCATTACACCTAGCGTATCAAAATCAGCAGGGTTATTTTCGGCATAGTCGGCCAGCGAACCGGGGAGCGTTTTTGCCAGGCCATTTTCTTCCCAAAAAGCCTGGAACGAAGCTACCTGAGAACAAGCATCGTCCAATATCGCATCGGGCAAATCCACCATCCCATAGCAGGTATCGGCATTTAAGGTAATCAGCATTGAACCGGGGCAATCAACGCTGGGCGCTGAATTGTCCATAATATAGATGTTTTGCAAAAATGGGCCTTCGGTAAGCCCGGTACAAAAATCAAAAAACTCCCATCGCCGCATAATGCGACGGTCGCCACAATTTAGCCTCAACGAGTCATTGGCGTAGAACGCAGAAATATCGCAGATAGAGTTGTTTACCATTTCGTACCGACGGCCCTGATACATCACGAAGGGCAGGCCTGTTACAGCAGGTGCTGTATTGGTGTCCGGACAAAAAAGTGTCACATCCGGCGGCAATTGCATTTCAGCCAGGGTATGCCTATGTAATTTGATGCGCTGAATACATGTGCTGATATTACCACTCCCGTCGTTGGCTTGCCATTGGCGGCTAACGATCTTTGTAAAAGGGGAGTCACAGTTTAAAGGGAAATTTGTATCCAAATGACCCAAAAAAGCAAGCGGGCCGCAGGCATCATTCACTTGCGGCATGGCTGCTGCAAAGCCGAGACTGTCTTTTAAAAAAGACGGGCTGAGATTGTCTTCCGCACAGGACACCGTGAAGTCCAGGCAATTTAAAACCGGGGGAATCTTGTCCAGAATCTTGACGTTGCCCCAGCATTTGTTGCCCGTTTTCGAGTCGGTTACCCGGCACATAAATGTCTTTGCGATATCGTCCGTATTAAAGTTAGCCGGTAGCCAGGGTCCGTTTCCAAAAGGGATCGTTCTGTCTACCTCGGTAAAGTATCGGTTCCAGCAGCCATAAGGCCCATCTTCCAAAAAATCCTGTGCAAGCAGGGTTTTTACGCAGTTAACGCCTAATAATACCGTATCCAGGTCATTGCAAACCAAACTGGTCACCGCAGAATCCCGCACGGTAAAAGCAAACGAACAGGTAGCGGTATTGCCCGCCAGATCTGTGGCTAAATACACACAAGTGCTTACGCCAATGGGGAAAACACTGCCCGACGGAAGACCCGATAGTTGAATGACGATGGCCGGCCCTTGGTCGTCTGTAGCCGTAACGGAATAATGCAACACCGTGTCGCATCGCCCTTGGGTAAACAAGACGATGGTGTCTGAAGTTGGGCAGTTGATGACGGGCGGCACGGTGTCCGCCAGGATTTGGAGATTGGAAAATGGCTGGGTTTTCTTCACGCGGAGCGGGGGAGCAGATTTGAAGATTTGGTTACTAATTGTCGTAACGGGTGTTTCTGTTTTCAATATTTCAGGCGTAAGTACTTTGCCAAAAAGATTGATAGTGAGGGCCGAAAGCAAAAGGAGTAAAGCTCGATTCATTGAAATGAATGGATGATAGATAAAAAAAACGAGGACTAAAAAATTGAGCGGCGAAAATTGGGCCGACTTGGTCTATTCGTCCAAAATTTACAAAAAAAAGTTATTTGAATTTTATGGGGGTCCTACGGGATTAAATGAGAATGGCACACGGATGACATGGATTAGACACGGATTTTCACCCTTAGCAGGCTAAAATCCGTGTCTAATCCGTGTCATCCGTGTGCCATCATCCCGCAAGGGAAAATCAGCCCCCAACCTTTTTACGTGCCTTCTTGGGCATCAACCCTTTCTGCGGTTTGCCCTTTTTCTTTTTGGGGGCTCTCAAACTCGATTCTGCCGGGCAGCCAGTCTTTTTGCTACAAGCAGGCGCGGCCAACGCGACGGAAAAGAAAAGCATGAAAAACAAAGGCCAATAGCGACGGATATTCATGGTTGTCTCAGTTTTTCTTGTTGCTTTTCTTACCACCATCCTTTGAAAAAACATCGCTGGCGTGGGTGGCTTTGGGGCAGCCTACCTTCTCGCTGCAAGCAGGAGCAATCACTGCCATCACAAATAAAAACAGCAGTGCAGAGGGGAAAAAGCGGGAAAATTTCATAGAGAGTGTTGTGTTGTATGTTGTTATTGAGTTCGTTGTTTATTTGGTTAATCGTGGATTTGGTTATCAGTGGCGCAAAAACGTTTGGATTTGAGTTCAATTATGCATCCACTTTTTTGGGCACAGGGTCATGGACCGGGTGCTTGCTCCAAGGATGGCAACGCAGTATGCGCTTCGCTGCCAAATAACTCCCTTTGAAAGGGCCCCATTCCTGCAAAGCTTCAATGGCATAATGCGAGCAGGTCGGTTGGTAACGGCACTTATTTGCGCCTAAAAACGGCGAAAGGGTCACTTGGTATAATCGGATGAGCAGTATCAGTATTTGTTTGAGCACCCACATGGTTTGGTAAATTTACGTTTACTAAACCTTGAAGGTTTAGTAAACGTATGAAAGGCATGAATCACATCGTAAACTTATATCCAACCCCCCGAATCGAATGAAAAAATCGCGGCGTCTTGGCATCTTCCTCAAAATATTTCCGAAACGAAAGGATGAAGTTGTCAATCGTGCGGGTGCTAGGGAAAACATCATAGCCCCACACTGCTTGCAGGATTTGGTTGCGGCTCACCACCTCGTCTTTGCGCTCTGCAAGGAGTTTGAGCAGCATGGTTTCTTTTTTGGTAAGCGTGATTTCTTCGCCCCGGAAAGTGGTGGCTTCGAAAGTCTCGAAATTGATTTTGTTGCCGCCAAATTCAAACAAGGAGAGCGATTCGCCTTTTTGCCGTTGGCTTCTTTTGAGGAGTTTGCTCACCCGCAGTAAAAGTTCTTCGAGGTTGAAGGGCTTGGTCAGGTAATCATCGGCGCCTTTTTTTAGCCCCATCACGCGGTCTTGGCTCATGTCTTTGGCCGTTAATAACAAAATGGGGACCTCTGTGTTCGTGAGCCGCACTTTTTCCGTGATGTCAAAACCGTCTATTTCTGGCAGCATCACATCCAATAAAAGCAGGTCAAAATGCTGGCCGGCAAACAGATCGAGTGCCTTGCGGCCATTGCCTGTGCTTACCACCTCGTAACCTTCGAGTTCTAGGTTGAGTTTCACCGCTTCGCGGATATGGGCTTCGTCTTCGACTAATAGGATTCGTAACATGGTGCAAAGATAACTTATCCGACATGATCCGTGTCTAATCCGTGTCATCCGTGTGCGAATGGGACACGGATGACACGGATTAGACACGGATCATGTCGGATTTTAGACAAACAGATCCATCGCCACACGATCAGCCAGGAGTTTTCCAGCACGCGAAAGCTTGAACATTTGACCCTCTTTTTCCAGTACCCCCATTTCCAAAAAAGAACGGGCTTGCGTTTCAAAGTGCTTCACGTAATCTGCACCCATCGCTCGAATTTTTTCCAAATCCGTTCCCCACATGGTACGCAGGGAGGTCATCACGTACTCATTGTAACACTGCACCGGTGTGAGCACTTCCCGCTCAAAAGGGATAATTCCTTCAGATAACTGATTGATATACTGCGCGTTGTTCGCCACGTTCCATTGCCTAGAAACCCCATCAAACGAGTGGGCGGAAGGCCCAACGCCCAAATACGACTCCGAACGCCAGTAATTGGTATTGTGCCGGGCGTAGCGACCTGGTTTTGCAAAATTGGAGATTTCGTAATGCTCGTATCCCTTCGCAGCGGCTGCTTCCATGAGCATCTCGAATTGACGGGCAGCCCGTTCTTCGTCCACGGGCGGCTGTTGGCCTCGTCTGACAAATGTGCCGAGCGCCGTGCCATCCTCTACCGTCAGGCAATAGCAGGAAAGGTGCGGAATGTCGTATTCAAAGGCCCGTCGGAGGTTTTCGGCCCATTGAGCATCCGGCGTAGTGGGCGAGCCGTAGATCAGATCAATGGTAAGATCATGAAAACCAACAGTCAGTGCATCATCCAGACAAGCGCGAGCGTGGGCGGAAGTGTGTGCACGATTCATCCAGCGCAGGTCTTCATCCGCAAAAGACTGTATGCCAATGCTCAGGCGATTGACTGGGGTGTAATTTTTTAAGTCGCGGAGTTTTTCGGGTGTAAGGTCGTCTGGATTGGCCTCGAGCGTGATTTCAGCATTGGGCGCAAGGCGGTGAAGGCTATTGATTTTTTCAAAAATCTGTTCCAACTCCTTGGTTTCTAGCAAAGAAGGCGTGCCCCCCCCCAAATAGACCGATTGAATTGCTGCCCCAGCAAGATAGCCCTGCTGCAATTCAAGTTCCTTCAAAATCGCCTCGACCATGGCGCCTTTCATCCGCAGCGTAGTGGAAAAATGGAAGTTGCAATAGTGGCAGGCTTGTTTGCAGAAGGGAATGTGGAGGTATATGCCGGGCATGCTTTATTCTTCTTTGTTTACTTTTTAGACATCACAAATATCAATCGCCATTGCTAACGAACCAAGTTTATCCTCCGCCCTCGGGATAAACTCCTGGGCCACATAACCTTTGAACCCTGTTTCCACGATGGCCCGCATAATGGCCGGGTAATAGAGCTCCTGCGTTTCGTCAATCTCGTGCCGGCCAGGTACTCCTGCCGTGTGATAGTGCCCGAAATAGGCGTTATGGTCGCGAATGG
>JANMME010000857.1:0-4172 GCA_031373015.1 Saprospiraceae bacterium | reverse complement strand
GCTTCAGCAAATATTCCTTGCCCGCTTCCTCGTTGTGTTTCAGGCCATTATCGGACATTTTGGTCAGACAGAAGTAGTCAATTTCGTTTTTTGCCCAGGTTTTGTCCTCCACTTTTGGCAATTCTGATTTTACGGGCGGTGTCAACGACCAATGTTTTTCATACACAGCGCCTTGGGATATCCATTTTTCCAGAATTTTTATTTCGCGAGATGAAAGCAAACCTAAATGCGATTCAGGCGCCGGCATCTGATAATCAGGGTCTTTGGAAGTAATCCGCTTAATCAAATCTGATGCTTCAGGCTTGCCGGGCACAATGGCAAATGCGCCTTTCGTCTCTTTCAGAGGCGCGTAGGCACTTTCGGCGTTATCTAAACGGAGGCCCGCCTTCAATTTGTTTTTATCAGGCCCGTGGCAGACAAAGCACTTGTCGGAAAGGATGGGCCGGACATGAAAATTGTAACTGATTTTATTGGGCAAGCCGCTACCTGAAAGACTGCTTTGAAGATTGCAGGCAATCCAAAGGCCTATGGAGACCAAGAAGGGGAGAAATAATGCTAAAAATCTAATTTTGAGCATGACAAAAATGGAGGCAAACAATGTTTAGGCGGGGTAAATATCAAAAAATTATTGCCCAAATCGCCTAATAACCACTCATATCCAGATGAAAAATATTGTAGGGTAGGGGAGTGGCAGGTCAAATCAATACCCCAAGATCCTCAACATCGAATCCGAGTCCTGCTCTTTAAAAATTTCCCAATCAACAAACTCTCCGTAATAGTTTTTATCAATTAGTATGTGCTTGGGCGCAGGGATAAGGCAGTGTTTCAGGCCACCGTACCCGCTCAATGCTTCTTGGTACGCACCCGTGTGGAAAAACCCCAGGTAAAGCGGCTCGTCTTTCGTTACATCATAAGAGGGCAGGTATACCTGGTTGATATGCGCCTCGGAATTGTAATAATCGGCGTTGTCGCAGCTGATGCCACCGATATTCACCCGTTGATATTCCTTGTCCCAGTGATTGACAGGCAGCAGGATAAACCGTTCTTTAATACCCCAACTATCTGGCAATGTGTTGATTAGGGAGTTGTCGAGCATATACCACTCCTCAGAATCGTTCTGTTGCTTTTTGCCGATCACAGAAAATATGGTAGCGCCACTCTCTCCTACGGTATATTTTCCAAATTCTGAATATATATCAGGTTCAGGTACACCTTCACTGTCGCAGGCATCCTTGATCAGCCGGACAATTTCGCTCACCATATAGGGGTAATCGTACTCAAAACCCAAGGAGTTCCGGATGGGCATGCCACCGCCGATATTAAAGCAGGATAGGGTAGGGCAGAGTTTTCGGAGTTGGCAGTAGGTCTTGATGCCCTTTTTCAACTCACTCCAGTAATATAAGGTGTCTTTGATGCCAATATCCACAAAAAAGTGGAGCATTTTCAACTCAAATTTGGGATTTGTGGCCAGTTTTTCCTGATAAAAAGAAAGTATCTCACTCTGGCGGATTCCTAGTCGGGAGGTGTAAAACTCGAAGTTGGGCTCTTCCTCCGTGGCCATGCGCAAGCCGATACTGTGCGTTCCTTTTGGAAGCATCGCATCGTACATTTCCAATTCTTGGGCATTGTCTACCACCGGGACAATATTAGAAAAACCTTCGTTTATCAAGCTTACAATGCGTTCAGCATATTGGCGGGGCTTATAGCCATTGTGGACAATGGTAGTGCCTTTGTTGATTTTGCCCTGTTTGTAAAGTCGCCAAATCAAGTCAATGTCAAAGGCAGAGGAGGTCTCTAATTGCGTGCCATTTTCCAGCACTTCATTCAAGATGAATGAAAAGTGAGAACTCTTGGTGCAATAGCAATAAATGTACTTTCCATTGTAGTTGTGCCGCTGTATGGCATCCCGGAAGAGTTTGCGGGCCGTTTGTATCTTTTCTCCGATTTTGGGCAGATAGGTGAGTTTGAGCGGTGTGCCGTATTTTTTGATCAGTTCGTAAACGTCTATCTCATTGAACAACAAGCGGTTGTTTTTCAGGCTAAATCCGTCTTGCGGGAAATCGAACGTCTGGGCAACAAGGTCGTGGTAAGTGTTTTTCATTGAAAAACAGGCAGGTGCGAAAATGGGTTGGTGATAAGAGAGCGCAAATGTAGTGGCTTTGCAATAAGCCACCCGTTAGATTTTATGTAGATGAGGTTAAGCGCAAGAAAACAATCCTGGTGCAGATATTATGGCGTAGAGGAGGTTGCCCTCTCTTCTATTTAACATAATATAAATTATAGAAAAATAATTAAGCGGAAATTAGAACCCAATGGCTCTTTTCTCCTTTCCCTTGATCGGCGTTTTCTTCAAAAAAGCCATTCTGATGGCCGTTACAGCGGCTTCCACGCCTTTGTTGCCGTGCTTGCCGCCTGCACGATCCAGCGCCTGTTGCTCATCGTTGGTGGTGATCAGACCGAAAATATGCGGC
The DNA here is from genome assembly GCA_031373015.1 of Saprospiraceae bacterium. Classification (GTDB taxonomy): domain Bacteria; phylum Bacteroidota; class Bacteroidia; order Chitinophagales; family Saprospiraceae; genus M3007. The sequence continues at coordinate 1,701 of JANMME010000857.1, read as the reverse complement.
TTGCCTGTGGTGAGGCCTAAATTCGTCAAACCGATGGCTACCGCCTGGTTGATGTACTCGTCGTGATTGGTTTCGCCTTTTATCACGCAGCCAAGGCAGATCACGGCATCCACACTTTGCTGTCCGTTCAGGATGCGCGCTCCACTGGTCAATTCAAAGGAGCCTGGCACTTGCATCGTATAAATATTCTCTGGCTTTGCCCCGTGCTTTAGCAGCGTATCATAACAGCCTTCGTAAAGCGCATGAGTGATATGGGCGTTCCATTCGGCAACGACGATCCCAAAGGTCATCTCTTCAGCGTTGGGGATGTCAGTGTCGTTGTATGTTGAAAGATTTTTTAGTGCGGAGGCCATGTTGATTTTGGATTTACGATTGAGGGCGCTACCCTACCCTGCCAAAAGGAAAATAATTTGTTTATTAAAACAATTAGTTTTCAATATAAGTTCATCCCGAATTTTGAGTACGTCCCAGAGGGACGAAATCTTTGTAGAAATGTTGTTTCGATGAATAAGCGTGCCGTAGGTACGCAATCTAAAAAACCACAGATAGCGTACCTACGGCACGCCAACCCGTATTTTCACCTATTTTCTACCAAGATTTAGCCCCGCTGGGGCTACACTAAAAATTTGAGATGATTCATGCTTTGATTAAAAAACTAATTGTTTAAGCAATCTCTATCCCGCCTTTTTCCGTGAAAATTTGTAGGCAGGTGCAGCGACCTTGTACATGCCCTTTTCCTCCGGATTTTTGTTGATCAGGTTATAAATGGTCAAGGTGTCGTTTTGCCCATTGTAACGATAGCCAAAAAATTTGGAGGTTTTGGCTTCATCTTTTGAGTCAAAAAAGGTGACAACATCAATGTCTTGCCCTGCCACGAAGCAGTCGCCGCCGGTACAAATCTCAAAGCGGTCGTAGCCTTTTAAGCCTTGCAAAAAGCCCCCTGGGGTAAATTGTACCTGACCACCTGCTCCCTTGCCCAAGGGCGTAAATACCCCATTAAAAAGGTGGTGGTTCAAGGCCGTGGTAAATGCTGAGTATCCATCCGGCGAACCCGCTTTGGATTTGATGAACTTGTCCAGCTGGGTTTGATCCCCTGTGGGATCTATCATAGTAATGTCTTTATCTGCGTTGGAATGGTAGATCAAAAAGATTGATTTCCCGGGACGAGCGCCTACCAACTCTAAGGTGTCGTCCCTAAGCTTTACAGGGAGCATCCATGATTCGTAAGCGTTGAAACAGAGGGCACTGTCGGGTTTGGTTGGGTTAAAAGAAATCGCGTAAGCATAAGGGAGGTGGGCGTTGTTCATGGCTTGAAGCACCGAGCCATATTTGTCGGCAAAGGAACAGAAGTCCAAGGCAATCCAATGGCCGGCCAATACCGTGGGGTTCGCATGCTCGCCGGGCTGAATGTTGGATGGAGCGCCCTGGCTGGTTTTAGGGTCTTGCTTGCATGCAAGCAGCGTGAAAATCAATAGATTAGCGAAAAGAAATGTTTTGTTCATGTGTCAGATGTTTGAATGCGGAGCGGCTTTCGCCTGGAATACTATTTAAAATATTTTGTTTTAACAAAAAATCGCGGGTCGCGGGCACCGAGTTTACGGGCCGCTTCTGGGGATAGCACCACTTCGATGTTGCGCTCGTAGCCTTCGGGGATTCGCCCGATGACCTTGGCATACACGGTGCGGTTGCCCATAGGGTTGT
>JANMME010000832.1:0-7738 GCA_031373015.1 Saprospiraceae bacterium | reverse complement strand
CAAAAAAATCACGGGCTGGGTAGCCACACACGGCGAGTTCAGGGAAACAGATCAGATCGGCTTGCTGGCTTTTGGCCGTTTCCACAGCGGCGAGCATTTTGGCGAGGTTTCCCTCGAAGTTGCCGATGTGGAGATTGAGTTGGGAGAGGGCTATTTTCATTTCAGCCATTTTTCATGCCGTTGTTTGGCCTCTTTAAATGTTGCAAAATTTCCTTCTCTTAAATCACTCAATCCCGCTTCAATTTTAAAGAGCAAGAGCAGTTTTTCGATAACCTGATCAAAAGAAAAATGACCTGGAATTTCTTGAATTGATTTGATAACCAATAATTTATCAATTATCATGGCATATTTTTTTTACAAAAATACAGGGTTACTGACAAAAACCCACGCTTAAATATCTTCTACTCTTTTACAGCACTTCCCAAAAACTGCCATCTTTTTTCTCCATGCGTAGCAGGCCTTTTTCGGCGTTGTACAAGATTCGAAACGTAGCGGTATCAGGTGCATTCGGTGCTTCTAATGCAAACACATTTCGATGCGTCTGGTTTTGGATTATGAGGGAGTCATGACAGGTAATTTTTGACACCAAAGTTGTGTCGCAAAGAAAAGCGCCACTGCTGCTGACTGGGAGATTGAAATAGCCGTTTCCGATGAAAAATTCAATCTTGTCTGTACCGTATCCGGATCCAGTTCCCGAACTTCCATCTGCATAAATATTCGCAACCTGATTTGCACTACCTTCCAAAAAGGTATAGGAACGTATCTCCCAAGTGGTTGATTTACAAAAGCATTCGGCGCAATTATCGGGTTCCATTTGGCTCGAAAATCGAACAGTTGTTCTTAAGGTGTCGCCCGTGTTGGACAGGAACACAACTTCCTGACCATCACTATATGGGAGCGCATCTGTAATAGCACTGGGAAGTAAAACCGTTTTGTCATCTCGGCCACGGAAGCAACAAGAGGTAATCAAAATCGAGCAAAGAAGGATAGAAAGCGCAAAATACTTTTTCATGTTCGGAATGTTTTTAGGTTATACGGTAATTTTTGTCTTTCCGTTGGGGTATTGCACACACTACTGGGCATTTTTCGCGGAGGTAGACTTTCCAAGTTTTAAAAACTTGGAAAGTCTGGGCACTAAAATGCCCAGTAGTGTTGTATTGCACTCATTTATCACCCCTCCACAAAATACATATCAATCTCCCCCTTGTTCTTGGCCGAGATTTTGCCCCGGTAATGGCAAGGGAAAAAGTCTTTTATCACTTGATACGCCTCTCCTGAGATGTTGATGCGCCCCCCCTCGCCGGCTTGTTCCACGCGAGCAGCGATGTTAACCGTGTCGCCCCAGATGTCGAAGGCAAATTTTTTCGAGCCTACCACCCCTGCAACAACTGGCCCACAGTGAATGCCGATGCGCGCTTCGAAACGCGGAAGCCCTTCCTTGGCGCGGCCAGCATTCCATTCAAAAAGCCAGGTTTGCATTTCTTTGGCGGCAGATACCATGTCACGGAGTTGGGCTCCCCCGCCATCAGGAAGGCCTCCGGCGCACATGTAGGCATCGCAGATGGTCTTGATTTTTTCCAGTGCGTACTTTTCAATAATATCGTCAAATTTTTGGAAGCAGGTATCGAGTTCCGACACGAGTTGTTGCGGCGTGAGCTGTTCTGCTATTTGGCTAAACCCCACAAAATCAGCGAACAGCACGCTCACCTCATCAAAATAACGGGCTTTGGTTCGGCCATTCTTTTTGAGTTCATCTGCCACCAAGGTTGGGAGAATATTGAGCAAAAGGTTTTCAGAACGCTGTTGTTCTTCGCGGATGGTTTTGTTTTTCTCCTGCAAAACTTTTGCGTTTTGGCGTGCCCGCACAAAGCTGAACATAGAGCCCCCCGCCAGCAACAGCAACACCCCCATGATGGCATAGTTGAATTTCCGATTACTCCCGGCCTCCCGCAAAGCCAGGTTGGCATTGGACACTGCGAGCGAATCCATGCCTCTGCTAAAAAACACAGAATCGAGCAGTACGCGTTGTTGCATCACAAGCATGGCTGTTTTCATCTGTGCTTGTGTCATTTTTTCCAGTTCGGCGCCCTGCGCTGCAAGTTTTGCTTGCAAACCCTGGCTTTCTGCCAAAAGTTTGGCCTCGTTTTCGCGGAACTTGCGTTGGTTCTCTGCCAGTTCTTGTTGTGTAGTGGAAAGTACGGCTTGTATTTCTTGTCGTGTTTCGGTGGGTCGGGCAAGGATGTCTGCGCCACTTTGAATACGCGCAATTTGCTCGTCCAAAGCCTGTATTTCCCGGTCGCGGCCTGCGCGTTGGGCGATGGTGCGCAGATTGTCGAGGTTGTCCAAAGCCAGGGCCTTATTGGAGCTGCGCGTTTCGCGAAGGACTTTTAGGCTTTGCTCGAATTGGGCTGCCGCCTTGCGTTTGCCGCTAAACATCATGGCCTTGCCTTCTCGGTTGAGGGCGTTGGCGCGGAGTTCAGGCAATTTCAGTTTGGCAGCCAAATCCCCGGCTTTATCTGCATTTTCGATGGCTTTGGCGTATTCGCCTGCATAAAGTTGGGCATCAGCCAGCGCGATGAGTATTTCAGCGCGCTTGCTGCCGTCCGTTCCGCGCAATTGTTCTTCCAATTGACTGACTTTATCTGTTTGGGCAAAAGCAATGGGGGTGTATGCCCAAAGGATCAGGCCCAACAAGAACGATTTTGAAATTTTAATGGACACGGGTAGTATGTTTTGAAAAATCGCTGCTAAGGTACGGGGGCGGGCCGTTAGTTGACCAACAGTATTTTTGGCATCCTGCCGTCATTATTGGGGTTGTGGCATGGTTTTATCGAAACTAACAGCGCAAACAAACGCACACGCTCTATGAAACACATCTTAATTTCCGTCTTCAGTTTCCTTTTAATTTTTGGAAGTTTATCGGCGCAAGGACTTGTTTTTCAAGACACTGTCTTTACAGATCCCGTCTCCCTAAGCGATCAATCGGAGTTCGTAACGTTTCAAAATTGTCGCTTTGTCAATATTGTAGGCGATGCCCTTACCCTTAACAAATGTGGTGCCGTAATTTCTGATTGCAGGTTTGAAAATATTGCTGGCGCCGGTATTGTGTTGGACAGTAGCGAGATCTATCTGGTAAATGACACGCTGCGAAACATCGTCGGAGATGGTGTATATGCAGGAAAAAGCACCGTGGTCGTGCAGGGATGTCAGTTTTCGAATATCGCTGAAACTGCGTTGTATTTTGCTTACTGTGATTTGGCTGAAGTCGGCGCCTGCAATATAGCTGATGTAAGCGAAGGGGTTTTTGCCTATGGGCCTGTTGAAGGGCAAATTTCAATCCTAAACACCAGTATCCGTCGCGTAAATGGCAAACTTGGCCAAGGTGGTTCCGGAAACGCAATCTGGGCCTCAGAATTGAGACTGGTAGAGATTGAGGGCTGCACTATTGACAGTTGTCTATATTTTGGAATTTTTGTTGAAGCAATTGGAGAAATCGACCCCACTGCAGAATCTGTCAGAATACAGGGCAACACCATCACCAGGGCCAATTATCTCGGGATTCAAGGGGAGGATGCCGCCAATGCGATTATTCGGGGCAATGAGATAAGTTACCCGGGCTTTTTAGGGGGCTTTAGCAGTTGCATTTGGTGGATAGGTGCTGATGTCCGTATCGAGGAAAACCATCTTCATCATGCAATAGATACTACTAATGTACACGGGTATGGAATTTGGGCGTTAAATTCGGCAACGATTGCCCGTAACCATATACATGACTGCACAAAACACGGCATAAGATTTTCTGCCTTTGCTGCCAATTTTGGGCAAGCACCTGTACTTATCTTCAATAATATTATCCACGATGTCGGACAACATCCTATTTTTTACGAAGAAGACAAGAATCCTTCACAGGTCTCTATCCGCAACAATACCCTTCATGCAATTCCTACAATGAGCCCTCAATACACTGCACCTATCAGTGTCTGTTGTACCCATGAACCTGTTAAAATACAGGGGAATATTCTAATTTACGAAGGGGTAGCGGATACTTCTTCCTATGTAGATTTGGACGTTTTCCCAAACACTGTGATCACTGAAAATCTAAATCTTAAAGTCCCCGGCGACATCAATTTCGTGAACTACACTGGGCGCAACTTCCACCTGGCATCCACCAACTCACCCGCCTACAACTTCCTGCCTTTAAACTTTGGCCTTCCCAACGACGACTTTGACGGCCACCCTCGTATTGGCAAACATGATGCGGGTGCCTTTGAACTGATTAGCACTGACACCATTTGCGGTTGTTCCAATTGCCCTTTGACGATTCCAGACCTGGCCTTTGGTGATTACATTTACAGCGTCGGAGATATTTCCAACAATGACCTCGCCAGCCCGACGCAAGGGGTGTGCGGCGTAAGGGTTCAATTTGAGCATGGCTACATAGGCGATATTACGATGGAACTTGTTTCTCCAGCAGGTCAATCGGTTCAATTGGTAGGGCCTACCGGATTTTTTAACGCGACCGATGCAGACAACTGGGATATTGGTTTTACTGGCTGCAACGGGAATGCGAGCCCTGATCCCGGTTTTGCCGCTGTTTGGAACAACAACCAAGCTTGGGGAATAGGCGGCAATTACACGGGCATTTATTACCCTGCCAATGGCTGCCTCGAAGATTTCAATACGGGCACTGTCACAGGCGATTGGACGCTTCGGGTTTTTGACATTCAATCCAGCGATACGGGGGTGGTTTACAGGTTTGAAATGATGTTTTGCGATATGAACGGGATTTCCTGCCAGCCCTGCAGCAACCCTCCGCAGGCATTGTTCACGACGACTAACATTGGCTCATGGTCCGTGGGTGTTCAAAACCAAACCACAGGAGGGATAAAGCAATTTCAGATAGATTTTGGCGACGGGTTTTCCGCATCCGGGCATTCAATCCCGACCTTTCACACTTACACAGATACAGGCACTTTCCAAATTCGACTCCTTGCTATCAACGAGTGTGGCGTAGATACATTGGTGCAATCTGTTCATATTCAAGGTGCGTTGCCGATTGTCTTTGTCACGGCTCAACCCATGACTGGATGCGTTCCGCTTGAGGTTCAACTGGGCGCGGCTTTTTTTAGCGAGGTGGATCAATGGCATTGGATCTGCCCCGGCGCCAGTCCAGCATCGTCTTTTGAAGCAGAACCGGTTGTTACCTATTCAACTCCAGGAGATTACCTGATCACCCTGATTGTCAGCAATGCATTTGGAAGCGATACGCTTGAAGACGTTGTGGCAATTGAAGCGCTAACCGGATTAGTCAATCCTTCTTTCAGCACTCAAGTGATCGGCGACAGCATCATTTGCACCAATACCACCCAAAACGCCACATCCTTTTTCTGGACAATCAACAACGGCAATCCGGTAGGGATAGATACCAGTCCACAGGTGTTTGAAGTAGATTCATCAGGTGTTTATACCATCGCCCTGACGGTTTCCAATATCTGCGAAACCGCTGTTGTGCTCAATACGGTGACGGTGATTATTGCCGGGGAGAAAAGCCTGGAAGATTCAGGTTGGCAATTTGCGCTTTCGCCCAATCCGAATGATGGGCGGTTCAATTTGGGGGTTGTTTCACCTGAAAATGCGGTGGCGCGATTATCGGTTTTGAATACGCTTGGGGAGGAGGTTTTTGTTGAAAATATTCAAGCGGTGGAGGGGAAGAATATGTATCCGGTGGGGTTAGGGGAATTGCCGACGGGGTTGTATAGTTTGAGGTTTGGGACGGAGAAGGGGGGGGCGGTTTTGAGGTTTGTGGTGCGGTAGTAACTGTACCGGCGGCTTTAGCCGCAGGAATGCTACGAAACAAGAACAAAATATGTCCCTAATAGCCCCTGCGGCTAAAGCCGCCGGTACAGATAAATATTCCTGCGGCTAAAGCCGCCGGTACAGTTAAGCGTTCCTGCGGCTAAAGCCGCCGGTACAGGGCGTTCAATGCGCCAACATCCCCTCCTCAAACTCCCGCTTCTCCTCCCCCAGCGGCGCGTAGCGCACTTTCAGCCCGTAGTCGCCCCCTGAGTTGAAATAGACAATACGGATGGAGTGCCAGCCTCTTTGGAGGTTGGCGATCCCCGTTTTTTCGCTCATGCCGTGCTCGCCGTCGTTGTTTACCACCGTTTCTCCGTCAATGGAAAGCACAGAGCCATCGTCCGATTCCGTCCAGAACCGGTAGCCGCCTGTAGTGGGGACTTCAATATAGCCTTTCCACAACATGCCGCATTTGTTTTCAGCGCAGTAAGGGTCCGGTTCTATTATGGTCACGTCGTCTGCTTTTTCCACAAAGCCACGAACTACCTTATCTACGGTGTACTCGTCACCTTCTACCGTGCGGAGTTCTACGCGGAGGCCGGAGGCCGGCTCCCGGAGCAAGTTTTGAGCGGGAAGTTGTCTATACAGTTTTACCCTTGAAGAGTCGCTGTTGCTTGATATAAGACCGGCTTTGAAAGCTTTGGCTCGAACCGTGCAGGCAGCAGAGGGTGTGAAAGGCACCGTATAGGTCGGCGATGTTTCGATGGGTTCAGTACCGTTTGTCGTGTATTTGATGGTTGCTCCCAGGGTTTTTGTAGCAATTTTGACCACAGGTCTTACAGTCCGTGGGTCGTAGGTAACATCCACCTTTGGTTTAGAAACGAAATCACCAAAACCACTGATTTTCACCGCGTATGCGTACGCCGATTTGATCTTGTTCGGGTTGTATTCAGGCAGTGTTATCACCACGTTCCCGCCCAGATTTTCTGCTTTTAGTTTATCTTTTGTAGCCAAAAACGTGACTTCCGACCCTGTTACAGGAAGTTGCAAGCCCTTCAACACCAATTTTTTATCATTCGGATAACGAGGAAAAACAGCATACACAGATTTGGTCTTTGGATTCCAGGTGTAAAAAATCTCTTTTACTGCATAGCCTGGGTCTGGGTCAACGGTTTGTTTCAACAGTGGGTCAACCACGGCCTTCGCATCATCATTTATTGGCTTCCAATCGCGGCGGCCTTCGCTCCATTGAACGGGCGCGCGCCAACGGCGGGTGTTGTAGATCGCCTCTCCGTTCACATTCAGCCATTTGCCAATGTCGAGCAGACGATCTTGCATGATGGGTGGGATTTTCCCATGTGCATCCGGGCCAATGTCAAGCAAGAAATTACCACCGCGCGAAACCTTGTCCACGAGGTGTAGCACGAGCGATTGGGAAGAATTGTAGTCCCAAGCATCCTCGGCGCGGTTGTAGCCGTAGGAGGAGCCCATGCCCCGGCTTTCTTCCCAAGCGTGGTTTTCAAAATCTACCTCGGGCTGGTATTCGGGGGTGTAGACGCCTCCGTGGGTGAAACGGGTGTCGCTTCCCCAACGGTTGTTGACCACTACGCGGTCGCGCACGGCACTTTCTGAAAAGAGCCAGCTGAGGAATTGAGGCGATTGCCACGTCTCCGAAGTAGCCTCCCATTCGCCGTCTGTCCATACGACCCATGGCTCGTATTTTTCCACTACTTCATAGAGTTGGGGCATGGCGTGTTCAGTGGCGTATTGCGCGTGGTCCTGTTGCCAAATCGGGTTAAACCATTCAAACAGCGAGAAATAGAGTCCGGGCTTGACCTTTGTTTTGTTCAACGCAGTAAACAGTTCACCCAGCAAATCGCGCCCGGGCCCGCGCACTTCGGAGTTCCAGGGTTGATCCCAAGTGCGATTGGCTTGTTCGTTC
>JANMME010000811.1:0-4553 GCA_031373015.1 Saprospiraceae bacterium | reverse complement strand
GGCTTGGTCACTGGGTTATTATCGATGGTGCTGTTTCCGAACAAAACGACGGAAACAATAGACAGGAGTATGAAAAAGCGGGAGAGTGTAGGCTTCATGGTTGTTTTTTATCATTGTTCGCCACAAAGTTCCCCCGTCTCCAGGACCCATCCTTACACTATTCGTGCATAAACTTTAATTATTATTGCATTTTTGGTGGTAAGTATAAAAAAGCCGCCTCGCATTACGATTTGCAAGGCGGCTTCTCAAAAATACCATCTCAAGATTTATAGTGAAACACCAAGCACGCGAGGCTAAAAAGTACTGCTACTCGCCAAATGGATGATCGAAGGTATGTTCCTTAGTATTCGGTAGCCCGGCTGTCCCTCCGATACTGACCGCGAGCATGCTCGCGCCGTCTGCTCCAACGTCACCAGTATCGTCATCTACAGAAAAGCCGTAACCCGATAGATTCAACTTTTTGTGGACGAACCAGACGAAAGGGTTCAGGTTATATACGTTGAAAGGAGGATCACTGTTCACCTGACCTGTATCCGGCACACTTGGGTCAGGGTACCAACCCGATGGTTTTACCTTGTTAAAATCAACTACCCCTCTCAGGAGGGACTTTATCATGTTGGTGACTCCGGTATTGATGGTTCCAAAATCGCCACCAAGGTCCGGGAGCTTTCCGACACTGCACCCAAGCACATTCGCCAATATTTGCGTAGTAACGAGATAGGCCGGGTTTAATGGAATCGTGCCCATCGCGCTCAAGACCTGATATACATTACTTGCAAAATCAATAGATTTTTCTGCCTCTGTCTTATCGAATTTGAGCGGAAAAGTTTTGGCTTCTTTTGCTCCCGGGACTTGAGGCGCTTTCCCGTTTGTAAATTTGTATTGGACTGTTGAATTATTGGAAGACGCGGGGTTGCTCATCATGATCTTCACCTCTTTTGAAATGGGTGGCTTCACGATGGCAAGGATCGTAGTATTGTCTGCTATACCCGCTCCACTCACACCCATACCAGGCACTAACATTGGATTTAAATCGGTGATTGTCAGAACCCTGCTTCCACTTATAGCACTCCCCATATACGTATTATCGGCAGCCTTGCTGTTTTCGATATAATATTGTGCCCAGGAATACCATAGATTGATCAGCGCCTCTGCCACATAGTCTGTGACGGGAGTAATGAAAGTATACAAATTATTTGTGTGATTGCCAGTTCTTGTGGGTTGATCCAGAATCACTTGATTTTTCTGGACATTGACCGAATCTACTTTGGTTCCAGCCACAATGTCGGCACCTAGCACTTGCCAGCCTTTCTTTACTTGGGCGAAAAAGGCAGGCGGGGGCGCTGGAGCGAACGTGATGACGGTCTTACTCGAAGATCCTACTTGACCTAACTGGATGACTGGGTCTGTGCCTCCGGATTCCAGCATATACCGCCCCACGACATAACTTGAGGGTGTATTATTAAGCGGACTGTTAGCAATCACATCGGAGCCGGCAGGTATTTTGATCCCATCTCCCTCACCGGGAGGAATAAAGTATCTGGTGTAGCCTTTGCCGCCAAAATACTTCCCCAGTAATTTGTTCTCGTAACCATCTTTTGTAAATGTAAATTCATTGATCGCATCCTGCATCTCTTTAACGGTTAGTTTTGCCCCGATCCAGCCGTAAGCCTTTTTTTCAGGGGGGGGAGAGGGATATGGAACATCGGTTGCTTCTATGGCTACGGGTAGCAACATGGTATCAACGTATGAAAGATCATAATTCACAAGCGCGTGTTTTTCGCTCGGAGGGATGTATGGTGCGGTAGATAGGCTCCCAAGATATTTATCTCTGAAGGTCATTTCAACCAGTTGATCTGGGGCGTCGTTGGTTGGCGCCTCAGCCTCTTTTGCGTGGTACCACATAACAAGGCCGCTGCCATCTCCTAATTGTTCTATAAACCTGGCCGTTGGTGTATTGTCCTTATTTATAGTGCGAAACCGGTATGGATTATTTGGATCATCTGCGGGTTTCGCCGGACACAGGGTTGCTCCGTTGGTTGCAATATGTACTCGTCCCGCATCCCAGAAGACCAGCGGAATGGTTACGGTGATTTTCTCACTCGGGGGAAGACCGAAGTAGTTCTTTTTGTTTTTAACATATCCGATGTAGCCCCTGTACTCTTCGTTTAATGGATCGTGAGGATCATAGAGTGCCCCCCCTCCAGGCGCTGCATTACTGTTGGCAGCCCTAATAATCGGATAAACCGTGTCACCAGTATTATTGATTAACGTGATTGTCTTGACTGGTACGCTAGCGTCAAAATACAAGACATCAATGCGAGACGTCGCTGTAGGTTTTGGCATTTCGTATTCTTGCGACGTTGGGTTCGCTAGGTTGGTCGTTTCGCTTTTGGCAAACAGGCCCAACGAAAAATGATTTGCTGCAATGGATGTAAGGCCTGCAGCAGGTAAAAACTTGAGGAAATTTCTCCTTTTCATAAACTTTAGAATTGAAGGTAAAGAAGATAGCCTGAAAACTTGGCCGGATGCGGCATGGCTATTGCCCAAGCGCTGCTTTAAGATACTTCAAGCCCTTACCATTGTCTGCCTGTAAACTTTGGTTGATAAATGAGAGCATGTTGGCATACGCAGTGAAATCAGCCATTCCACGGTCCCCGTTGACGTTATTGGGGGCCGTATCGGCATCTCTCGAATAGCAGGTGAATGCGTGCAGCGTCCCCGTTGATCCTACTGAAATTCCCAGTGCCGGATTAGCTTGCGTAGTGACGAGGTATCGGGTATAAATGACCTGAAGCGTATCGGTATTAAGCGGGCTAACCCACGTTGCAGGGGTACCAAGGGCACTTTGATTGAAAATTTGTAAATTGGGTATATTGACACAGGTACCATTACATTGAAGCCCGGAGCAGACCTGCATATTACCTGATTTGTTGCATATTCCCTGACCAAACAAATTCGCGATGTCGGTGCTTACGCGTGCGGCCGACGTACCGTATATCTGTTGAAAGTTGTCAAAAGCCACTATATTAAAATTATTATCCTGCTTGTTTTGTTGCAGAAATCTCACGAGCTGTGCGACGCCTGAATTGTCCACAGCGCCTCCATCTGCAATCTGGACAACAATATTATTCGCCAATTGCTGAATAGTTAAACCATTCAGATTAATAGCAGTACGCTGCACCATTCCGCCTGACAATTGAAACCCCAGAGCCGCTTCATCGAGGTAATACGAGTTATCTGAATCCTGAGACACATCAACACTGGCTTCAAACCCTGCTGCCGCGCTCGAAGCTGCAGCTGCGGTCTGAACAGGAACCTTATTGTACGACAAAGGATTCTGGGCAAATGTTGTATTAGCTATCTTGCCACTGCCATCGATATAACCTAAGTTAATCGTATTCCCTGCCAGAAAAAAAGGAGGAGCAGTCAGTTTTGAACCGGCCGGTAGGCTGGAGAAAGTTACCGGTATCACATCTGGTATTGCTCCGCTACTGCAAGAATAACCAGTAGAACTTGAACTTGAAGTAACCGGGTTGCCAGGTGATATACAAGCTTGATAACCTTGGTCATTACCATTGTTGTCATCATTGAGTACGACATAGTTTGTCAACATCGTTGCAGCCATAAGTAAGGTCTTGTCTTTTGCCCATGGTTGCCGTGCTCCGTCCAATGTGGTAGTACCAAGAGAATAATCTTTAAATACTAAGCTACCTACGTCCAAATCCCAGGAAAAAGCGTTTGAAATTGATCCTGTATATTCATCAAATACGCAAGGGAGAAAAATATTTCCAGAATAACCCCCACAACCGGCGTTTAGAAAGTATCCCTGTTGTTGACCAAGCCATCCGGTAGTACCCCAGTTAGTAATGGCGTTTGGCGCTGAGATCGCTTTATCAAACTTAGATGAAAACATCAGCATAGAACTAAACCAGCTTCCGCCGGAATTGGAAGAAATGGTACCTACGTTCTGAAGCGCTTCATTCAGGCTGATTTTACCATTATTTAGTAGCGACATAATCCAGGCGGAGTGGCCGGTATGTGCTCGCCAGCCGCCGCCTGACAGCGCAATATGCACTTGGGGAGTTGTGGGGCCCGGCGTGGTTTTCATGGCGGCATTTGGCGTACCGCAGCCCATGACTGTGACCAGCGTAACCAATAATATGTACAAAGGATAGTAGCGTTTTATGGAAGTCATTGACGGCCACGTTGAACGGAAAACCTTATGATGGTTTGACATATTCAATGTTTTTAATTTTATTGTTATTAGATGAGTTTGTCCTTACGTCTAAGGTTTTTTGGTTTGTACTGAAGACCGGTCTAATACCATGTCCCAGATAGCACAAATATCCCCCCATCCCAACCCCCCATCCTTACACTATTCGGTCATAATGTTTAATTATTATTGCATTTTCGAAAAAAAATTGGGCTAAATCCGAATTCCACCGAAAAAGTGTACGAGAAATAACTCAGTTTCGAAAACCCGGTTTGGCGCGCAATTTCGGTGATGGTCAGTTCGGTGTGCAGCAGCAAATCTTTGGCTTTGAGCAGGC
>JANMME010000804.1:0-3009 GCA_031373015.1 Saprospiraceae bacterium | reverse complement strand
CTGCGGCTAAAGCCGCCGGTACAGTAATCGCCTGGTTCATGCTCAGCATGGCCTCGCATCCCTTGCTCGATATGCTGACCAATGGTGGCCGTGGCTGTGCCCTTTGGTGGCCTTTTAGTCTGGAACGGATATTCTTCCCCTGGCGGCCCATTCAGGTGTCGCCGATGTCGGTGAGCGATTTTTTCAGCCCCTGGGGGCTGGAGGTGCTGGCGAGCGAGGTGCTTTGGATCGGGTTTCCTTGTGTAGTGCTGGTGGCGGTGGCGCGGGTGGTGAGGAAAAATAATACAGGCCTGTAAAATCACGCAGCCTGTGGCGCCAAAATCTCCAATCTTGCGCCACGGGCGATGGCTTCATTCAAGATTGCCATTGTTTTTTTTGCTGTGGAAGAATCCAAATAGTAGTGCCCGCAGTTTGAACAGATATGGGCATCTACTCCTTCAATAACAACAACCGTATCCGCTCTTCGGAGGGTGACAGTGGTTCGCCCTTTGGCGGTTTCTCCGATTTTGCAAACGACGCATTTCATATCGAAATCTATATTTTTTTGGTTGAGAAATCAAGCTCCCATTGAGCGATATCTGGTTCGTATGCTGTGATGACTATGCAAAAGTCAGTAGCAATATCTCGCGCTACAACTACGTGAATTGGCCTTTTCTCTACTAACCCAAACACCAGCCAACTAGGAGAGGGTTCATCATTGGGATATTCTTTTATGATCTTTCCGGTGTTCACGACCATTTCGACAACTTCTGGGTCAATGCCTCGCTCAGCCATTTTTACCATAGAGTGTTCTGTGAAGAAAATGAAATCGCAACGCATGGAATCCGATTTGTTCCCTCAAAATTATGCAAATTATTGTTTCTGCCTGTTGCTTATTTCAGCGAGCGATTTTTTTAGCCCTTGGGGGCTGGAGGTGCTGGCGAGCGAGGTGCTTTGGATCGGATTTCCTTGTGTGGTGTTGGTGGCGGTGGCGCGGGTGGTGAGGGGATAAGTTCTTGGACAGGAGCGTTCGGCAGTTGATCAGCATCATCTTTTTGGGTGACAAATATATAGTGTAGATGCTTGAACCTTTTGCCAATTTTGCACTTATGTTGACACAAAAAAAATGATCGCTTTATGGATAACAACAATACAAATTCCAACCTGAACGGCGAAGGCAAATGCCCGTTTATGGGTGGAGCGCTTAAGCAGGTCGCCGGTGGCGGCACCCGAAACCGTGACTGGTGGCCAAACCAGTTAAAATTGAACATCCTCCGCCAAAATTCCCCCCTGTCCAATCCAATGGGGAAGGATTTCAACTACGCTGAGGAGTTCAAAACCCTCGACCTGGACGCTGTGAAAAAAGACCTCTTCGATCTGATGACCAAGTCCCAAGACTGGTGGCCAGCCGACTATGGTCACTATGGGCCGTTCTTTATTCGCATGGCGTGGCACAGCGCAGGTACTTACCGCATCTCCGACGGACGTGGGGGCGCTGGCTTCGGCACTCAGCGCTTTGCGCCACTCAATAGTTGGCCCGACAATGCAAACCTCGACAAAGCACGCTTGCTGCTCTGGCCGATTAAACAAAAATACGGCAAGAAAATCTCCTGGGCTGACCTGATGATCCTCGCAGGCAACTGCGCCCTCGAGTCTATGGGCTTTGAGACCTTCGGCTTCGCTGGCGGGCGTGAGGATGTTTGGGAGCCTGAAGAGTATATCTATTGGGGTTCTGAAGGCAAGTGGTTGGAAGACAAACGCTATTCTGGTGACCGCGAACTGGAGAATCCGCTTGCTGCCGTTCAGATGGGTTTGATCTATGTGAATCCAGAAGGGCCTAATGGAAATCCTGATCCGCTCGCGGCTGCCGGTGATATTCGCGAGACCTTTGGCCGCATGGCGATGGATGACGAAGAAACGGTAGCGCTGATCGCGGGCGGGCACAGCTTTGGCAAAACCCATGGTGCTGCCGATCCGGGCAAGTACGTTGGTCCGGAACCGGCAGCTGCGGGCATAGAGGAGCAAAGCCTCGGCTGGAAAAACACATTTGGTAGCGGAAATGGAGAAAACACTATTACCAGTGGCCTTGAGGGCGCTTGGACTAAGACGCCGACGAAATGGAGCAATAACTACTTCGAGCATCTATTCGGCTACGAATGGGAGCTGACGAAGAGTCCGGCTGGTGCGCAACAGTGGCAACCAAAGGGTGGAGCAGGAGCCGGCACAGTGCCGGATGCGCACGATCCTTCAAAGCGCCACGCCCCATTTATGCTCACGACCGACCTATCCTTGCGGGTAGACCCTATTTACGAGAAAATTTCAAGACGTTTCTTCGAGCATCCAGATGAGTTCGCTGACGCATTCGCCCGTGCATGGTTCAAGCTGACACACCGCGATATGGGCCCTCGCGCGCGCTACCTCGGCCCAGAGGTGCCTAAAGAAGAGCTGATCTGGCAAGACCCTGTCCCAGCAGTTACGCATAAGCTGATGGATGCTCAGGACATCGCTGCACTGAAGAGCAAGATACTTGCTTCAGGACTGTCTGTGTCCCAACTGGTATCTACCGCTTGGGCCTCGGCATCCACTTTTCGCGGCTCCGATAAGCGCGGTGGTGCAAATGGTGCACGCATTCGCCTTGCTCCACAGAATGGTTGGCCCGTCAACAACCCGTCTCAACTGGCTAAAGTATTAGAAACGCTTGAGGGTATCCAAAAAGCATTCAATGGCGCTTCGTCTGACAAACAGGTTTCGCTCGCCGATTTGATCGTTTTGGGCGGATGTGCTGGCATTGAGAAGGCGGCTAAAAATGCCGGTCATAATGTAACGCTGCCTTTCACGCCCGGACGTACCGATGCCTCCCAAGCGCAAACCGATGTGGGATCGTTCGCCGTACTTGAACCCATTGCAGACGGGTTCCGAAACTACAGGAAGACCAAATACACCGTATCCTCAGAGGAAATGCTGGTTGACAAGGCGCAATTGCTGACGCTGACCGCTCCTGAAATGACGGTGCTCGTTGGCGGCATGCGT
>JANMME010000794.1:0-8114 GCA_031373015.1 Saprospiraceae bacterium | reverse complement strand
CGCCCGAATTATTGGAGTTGGAAACCCCGCCGAGGATGTAGCCGCCGTCGGCGGTTTGTTGTAACGAAACGAGGAAATCGTCGTAGTTGCCGCCGATGGTGTTCTGCCATTGGATGGCGGGGGCTTGGGCGAAGAGCGGGGAAAGAACGCAAAGCGTAGCAACGAAAAAGGAAAAAATTACTTTCATGACGTACAGATTTAGATTTTGATAGTCCCTTCAAAATGATAGGGCAAAAATGGGGGGTGGGACTTCTCAAAAAGTAGGACACTTTTTGACAGGTATTCCTCACAATTGCATGGTCGCCGCCGCGCTGCGCAAGAGGAGGACATCGGCGGGGTTGGGGTATATCGTAAAGCCCGCCCGGGGAGGGCGGTGCTTGTTTCGGGGGCACGGTTTCGGGGGCGAGTAAACATGAGTCATCCCGAATTTTTGCAAAAAGCGAAGAGATGTCGTTTCAACCCACGATTTTAATCGTGGGAGAGAAGGCCAGATGGAGTTAAGAACGGTTTCAACCGTTTTCTGATCCTTGTCCAGCCCGTTACAAACCGTTAAAACGGTTACACGTCTCCTGTTTTAGCGCATTCCCACGATTAAAATCGTGGGTTGAAAATTCGGGATGACACATGTTCAGTCGCTTGGCAACTTGAGCCAAAGTCGAACCCTACTTGTTTTTCAAAATCTTATGCCCAATCCCCGTCTCCATTTCCATCAGGAAATAAATACCGTTGGGGTAGCGAGAGAGGTCTATTTCGCCTTCTCCATGAATGGTCTGAGTAGAAAGCAATTGCCCAAAAGCATTGCGCAGGCAGAGCGTGGTGGCCGCCTCGCTGCGCACGAAGATGGCATCGGCGGCGGGATTGGGGTATACGGTCACGCCCCTCGGGGTGGCCGGCGCTTCTCCGGTGGGCACGGATTCGGGGGCGAGTTTGATGACCCAGTAATCATAGCTGCCATTGCTGTTCTCTGTTTTGTCGCCTGAAATATTGGATTCAGAATATCCGCCGAGGATATAACCCCCGTCGGCTGTATGCTGAAGGGAAGAAAGCCCATCGTTTTCACTACCACCGATTGTGTTCTGCCATAGGATTACGCCTGTGGAATTCAGCTTTACCACCCAGTAATCCCCCACCCCATTGCTGCCTTCTGTTTTGTCGCCCGAAATATCGGAATAGGAACTTCCGCCGAGCATATAGCCACCGTCAGCAGTTTGTTGGAGAGCACCGAAATAGTCATGAGAGTCGCCACCGATGGTGTTCTGCCATTGAATAGCACCTGTGGCATTCAACTTAAGTACCCAGTAATCGGCAAATCCTCCCAAATGGCCTTCCGTTTTGTCGCCCGAAATAGGGGAATTAGAGTTTCCGCCAAGGAGATACCCTCCATCCGCAGTTTGTGTTAAGGCTTTGGGTTCGTCAATAGCATTGCCACCGATGGTATTTTGCCATTGAATAGCCCCTGTAGCATCTATCTTCACCACCCAGTAATCATCTATACCCAGGTTGTTTTCGGTTTTGTCGTCAGATATGTCGGAAGCAGAATACCCGTTGAGGATATAACCCCCGTCGGCAGTCTGTTGCAAAGAAGTTAGTACGTCGAAATTGTCGCCGCCAATAGTGTTCTGCCATTCGATAACCCCTGAGGCATCCAATTTAACCACCCAGTAATCTTCTTCTCCCAAGCTGTTTTCGGTTTTATCGCCCGAAATATTGGATTTGGAAGCTCCTCCAAGGATGTAGCCCCCGTCGGCAGTCTGTTGTAAAGCATAAAATGCGTCGTAGTTGTCACCGCCGATGGTGTTCTGCCATTGGATAGTGCCAGTAGCATCCAATTTAACTACCCAGTAGTCCAAATCCCCAAAGCAGTTTTCGGTTTTGTCACTCGAGATATTGGAATCAGAACCCCCGCCGAGAATATAGCCCCCATCGGCAGTCTGTTGGATTGAACTGATATATTCATATCCACTTCCGCCAATGGTGTTCTGCCATTGGATAGTCCCTGTGGAATCTAATTTCACTACCCAGTCATCGGCAAATCCTCCCAAAGGGTTTTCAGTTTTGTCGCCCGAAATAATGGAGTTAGAATACCCCCCGAGGATATAGCCCCCGTCAGCAGTCTGTTGGAGAGAAGAGATGTTGTCATCAAAGATGCCACCGATGGTGTTCTGCCATTGGATAGCGGGGGCTTGGGCGAAAAGTGGGGAAAGGGCGCAAAAGGCCGCGGCGAGAAAAGAAAAGAAAGATTTCAAGTCGTATAGATTTAGATTTTGATTGTGGGGGCCGGAGTTTGCAAATATGGAACTTTATTATTTGTTTTTCAAGATTTTATGCCCGATACCTGTTTCTATTTCCACCAGAAAATAAATGCCATTTGGGTAGCGCGAGATATCTATTTTGCCTTGTCCCTGAATGGGTTGGGTCGAGAGTACCTGCCCGAAAGCGTTGCGCAGGCAGAGCGTAGTGGCTGTCTCGCTTTGTACGAAAATAGCATCGGTGGTGGGGTTAGGGTATATCGTCAGACTTCCCAATGCGGTAGGCGCTTCTCCAGTAGGCACGGATTCGGGGGCGAGTTTAATTATCCAGTAGTCTTCGAATCCATTGCTATTTTCGGTTTTATGGCCTGAAATATTGGAACTAGAACTTCCACCAAGGATAATGCCTCCGTCGGCAGTCTGTTGGAGAGATCTGAACAGGTCGGATAAGCTGCCACCAATGTTATTCTGCCATTGGATAGCCCCTGTTGCATCCAATTTGATCACCCAGTAGTCGGACAATCCTGAACTGTTTTCAGTTTTATCGCCCGAAATATTGGAATCGGAATATCCGCCGAGAATGTATCCTCCGTCGGCAGTCTGTTGGAGAGATTCGATTGCGTCTTTGCCATTGCCACCAATAGTGTTTTGCCATTGGATAACACCTGTGGCATCCAGTTTCACCACCCAGAAATCGCTATTTCCCCAACTGTTTTCGGTTTTGTCACCCGAAATATTGGATTTGGAATATCCACCGAGGATAAAACCGCCATCAGTAGTCTGTTGGAGGGTACTGAAATAGTCGGTGGTGTCACCGCCGATCGTATTCTGCCATTGGATAGCGCCTGTGGAGTTCAACTTCATCACCCAATAGTCATAGCCCCCCAAACTGTTTTCGGTTTTATCGCCTGAAATATCGGAATCGGAATATCCGCCGAGGATATATCCCCCGTCGACTGTCTGTTGGAGAGATTCGATTTCGTCGTTGCCATTGCCACCAATGGTGTTCTGCCATTGGATAGCTCCTGATGCATCCAACTTTAGGACCCAGTAATCGCTGCTGCCATTACTGTTTTCGGTTTTATCGCCTGAAATATAGGAAAAGGAGGTTCCTCCGACGATATAACCTCCATCGGTAGTTTGTTGTAAGGAAAAGAGTTTATCATAACCACCACCACCGATAGTATTTTGCCATAAAATACCCCCTGATGCATCCAACTTAATTACCCAGTAATCACTCCCCAAACTGTTTTCGGTTTTGTCGCCCGAAATATCGGAATCGGAAACTCCACCGAGGATATAACCTCCGTCGGTAGTTTGTTGTAAGGAAAAGAGAAGGTCGTTTTTATCGCCACCGATCGTATTCTGCCATTGAATAGCGCCCGTGGAATCCAACTTTATCACCCAGTAGTCATAACCTCCCAAACTATTCTCAGTTTTGTCGCCTGAAATATTGGAAGCCGAAGTTCCGCCGAGGATATATCCTCCGTCGGCAGTCTGTTGAAGGGAATAAAGGTCGTCGTCGCTGTTGCCACCGATGCTATTCTGCCATTGAATAGCAGGGGCTTGAGCGAAGAGTGGGCAAAGGGTGAAAAGTGTCGCGGCGAAAAGGAAAGAAATTGCTTTCATGATATGCAGATTTTAATTTTGACGATTTAGGAAAGAGGAAACCCACCAATACAAATCACTTCAATCTCAAAATATTACCCATATTACCCGCTGAAGCTTTCCCGCCTGCCGAGCCCTCCTGCCCGCCAGGGCTCGGCAGGCGGGGGCGGGCAGGAGCGAAGGAGGGCTATTTAAGCCTCAAAATATTCCCCATCTGATAACAAGACCGGCAACGAGGCTCATACTGGCCTTTTTCACCCAGCAACACCACCGAGTCTTCCTCCGCCAAACGGTAAGAATGCGTGGCAAGATTCCCACAATGTACACAAATAGCGTGAACCTTCGTGACGTATTCCGCCACAGCCAAGAGCGCTGGAATAGGGCCAAATGGCGCCCCGCGAAAGTCCATATCGAGACCTGCCACGATGACGCGCACGCCTCGCAAGGCGAGCTCCTGACAAACTGCAGGCAATTCCATGTCGAAAAACTGCGCCTCATCCACGCCTACCACCGTTGTGTCTTCGCTGATGTCCAACAGTTTAGAGGAGTGATCAACGGGTTGTGCTAATACCGAGGTGGTATCATGCGACACGATGGCGATCTCATCATATCGGGTGTCAATCTTCGGTTTGAAGACTTCGACTTTCATGGCCGCGATTTTGGCACGCCGCAGCCGACGGATGAGTTCTTCTGTTTTGCCGGAAAACATACAGCCGCAGACGACTTCTATCCAGCCCCTGCGCTGTCCTTTGAAATGTGGTTCTAGAAACACGATGTAGTGGATTTTATAGTGTGTGGATTTGAACACCGATTGTACCGAGTACGCCGATACCACCGAAGTTTTATACGAAATTAAGTAAAAGAATATTTTAGGTGATAATCGGCGTACTTGGTACAATTTGAACACCGAATTTTACCGAGTACGCCGATACCACCGATGTTTTATTCGAAATTAAGCAAGAGAATATTTTCGGCGGTATCGGCGTACTCGGTAAAATTCGGTGTTCAAATCCGAACTTTCGCTTTGCGACAAGTAAAAAAATCGGAAATTCGCCGGTGAAAATAGGCACAGTTACCAAACCCTCCCGCTAATGGATTTTCAAAAAGCAAAAATTTATCTCGACAAACTCAACCGCGAGTTTGCCCGCATGAGCAAAGACCCGGAAAACACCCTCCGGATTGACGTAGACATCATGGGCGCTTATGTCCGCGAACTATATGATGCAATTCTATCAGAACCAAGCGTTTACACCGCACCGAAGGCTGAACATGCTCCCGTTCGCCACCCGCACCGACCGCATGTAGCAGAGCCTGTGGTGGAAATCGCGCCGCCCCCTCAAGCCCCCCCAGCGGTGGCCGAAGTGCCGCCACCTGCTCCTCCACCACCTGCACAGGAAGAGCCGCCAGCCCCTGCTTCAGCACCGCCACCCGTGGAAGCACCAAAACCGGCACCGCCGAGTCCAGTATCACCTGCCCCCCTTGGGCTGGAAGTTTTGTTTGAAGAAAAACAGGCCAAAGAACTCGCTGATAAATTGGCTGAGACCCCCATTGCTGACCTCAAAAAAGCCATCCCCCTCAACGACCGCTTGCGGTACACCAGCGAACTTTTTGCAGGCGATGGCAAAGCATTCGAAGAAGCCCTTCCCGCGCTCAACAGCTTCGCCAACTTTGAAGAGGCCCGCGAATACATCGTCCAAAACTGTGCGGTCTACTATTCCTGGACCGACAAAAAACGGCTAGAGACCGCCAAGGCATTTGTAAAATTGGTGCGGAGGAGGTATAAATGACCCAATGACGCTCAATGACGTAATGACAAAAATACTAATCGTTGGCCAAGGCATCGCGGGCACCCTATTAGCCTGGTCGCTCCGTCGGCGAGGAATGCAGGTGCATATTGCGGATGGGAATTTGGCTGGAGCCTCCTCTTCTGTGGCCGCTGGCATCATCAACCCTGTCACGGGCAAACGATTTGTAAAGTCTTGGCGCTTTGACGAGTTTTTTCCGGTTGCAAAAAAAATTTACGAGGAGATCGAACAAGAGTTCGGCATCTCGATCTGGAAAGAGTGCCCCACCCTGCGCTTGCTTGGCGCACCCGAAGAAGCAAATGATTGGTCCATTCGTTGCGCCCAGCCTGAATATACCGACTATTTGAGCGAAACGGCTGATGCCGGTGCCTGGAGTCCGTTTTTGAAACCTAATTTTCGATTGGGTGTAATTCAAAAATCTGTACGGGTTAAGTTCCCGGTGCTCCTTTCTGCCTTTCGCGAAAAGGCCTGCCAAGAGGATGTTTTTATTGAAAAGAATATTGATTATCAGGAAGTTGATTCGTTGTTGCGAGAATATGACCGCATTGTATTTTGTGAAGGATGGCGGGCGGAGACCAATCCGTTTTTCCCTGAAACTACATTTCGAGTATCCAAGGGCGAGGCCTTGATTATTCGATTTCCATCTCGTCTGACGACTCAAAGTCGTCTGACGAGTATCGCGTCAAATACACCACCAAGCGGTCAGACGACTTTGAGTCGTCAGACCGCAATCCCCACTGACATGCTCAAAAAAACCGTGCTCCTCGCACCCCTCGGCGACGGCACTTTTTGGGTGGGCAGCACTTACGATTGGAATTTCGACGATCCCATGCCAAGTGCCGAGGGGCGCGATCACATCCTTGGATATTTGCACGAAATGTTTGACGCACCCTTCGAGGTTGTGGGCCATGTGGCAGGTATTCGGCCTACGATGGTTGACCGCAGGCCTGTCGTTGGACAAAGTAAGATAAACCCCAAAGTGTTTATTTTCAACGGTTTGGGGACGAAGGGATCTCTGCTAGCGCCGTTTTTTGCGGAGCAGTTGGCGGAGGAGGTTTTACTATAATATCACCGCTACGCGGTTTTATTGGATGATTGAAATAACTCCTACACTCGCGCTGCAACTATTCCAGGTCATGCGGCTCGGAGCGGCGGTACTGACCGGCATCCTGCTCGCCAAAAGCGGGCTGCCCACCGCCGAGATCGGTGCTTGGGAGATGCTGCTTTATTTAGGCACGACACTCACTTTTTTCTGGGTCAACGGCCTTTTGCAAGGCATTGCGCCAGTGTATTCAAAATTAGGTGAGGGCGAACGTAAGACATTCATTTTCAACCATTTTATATTATTTTGTTGTATCGCCGCCGCACTTTTTCTCCTGCTTTTTTTAGGAGAACAATGGATCGCACCTGCGCTCACGGGACTGGCCAAAGTGCCGCATTTCAAACTGTTTGCGCTCTACCTGTTGCTGAATTTGCCGAGCTTCCCAGTGGAGTATTTTTACCTGTTGCAGGAGCGCCCGAGAAGCATCGTGGCTTGGGGCGTGGCCAGCTTCGGGTTGCATTTGATGGCATTGTTTATTCCCATCAAATTGGGCTATGGACTGGAAGGCGGTATCACAGCGCTGGTGATTTTGAGCGGGCTGAAATTTTTGTGGACGGCTGGGCTGGCCTTGCGTTTTGGCCGGGTTGGATTTGACAAAAAAATCATCATCTCGTACCTCGTTTTTTGCGCCCCACTTATGTTGAGCAATGTGGTAAGCAACCTCATGCTATTGTTCGACAACTGGCTGGTGGGCTGGCATTTTGGCGACCCTGCTGTGTTTGCCGTGTACCGTTATGGGGCAAGAGAATTCCCGCTGGCAACGGCACTGGTAAGCGCACTTGGCATCGCCATCGTTCCGCTGCTGAGCACTTCGCCAAAGGCTGGCCTGGCTGAATTGAAAGCTAAATCCAGAAAGTTGATGCACTGGCTTTTCCCTTTGACTATCATGCTGTTGTGCGTCAGCAAACCGTTATTTCCGATAGTTTTCAACCCTGATTTTGCGGCCAGCGCGGATTTGTTCAATATTTACCTGCTCACGTTGGCGAGCCGGGTGCTGTTGCCAGCGTCCATTGTGCTGGCCAAAGGGGATTCACGCAGTATTTTTTGGGTGAGCGTGCTGGAACTCTGCGTAAAATTCGTGCTCGGGTTTGTGTTCATACAAATCTGGGGACTGCCGGGATTGGCCTTCTCGGTGGTGCTGTCTTTTTGGGTGGAAAAACTGGGGCTGATCTGGGTTTTAGAGAAAAAGCACGGGGTGCGGACGGGGGATTGGGTGGATTGGGGCTGGTATTTGGGGTATGGGGTGGCGCTGGGGGCTGTCTTCGTAGCAGTGACACTTTTTTAAAAAGTGTCACTGCTACACCCCCCCGAATTCTGCCCCACCCCCCACCCGTAAAATTTTACCCCCCC
>JANMME010000785.1:0-8123 GCA_031373015.1 Saprospiraceae bacterium | reverse complement strand
CCACCTGTTTTCCAAACCGTAAAAATGAGTTTTCGTTTGCAGGTATTGCTCAAATTCGTTTTTTATTTGCCGCTCGTATTGAGGGAGCACTTCTTTATTTTCAGCCAAGAAATCAGCAATAATTGTAAAAGCACTTTCTCCCGAATGAAGGGCTTTAATAATACCTTGTGAAGACAAGGGGTCGTAAGCGAATGCCGCATCTCCGATGGCCATCCACGCATCCCCATAAACCGTATCTAGTATGTAGGATTTTGCGTCGCTGACTATTGGAGTCTCAAAGGGGATAAACCCCTCCAATTGGCGTTTTGTGTGCTTGCTTTCCAGAAGATGTTTTTGCCAATTTTCTAGGCGGTTTAAGCCCAGTTCTTTCAAGATATCGCCGTCCGTCATAAAACCGGCGACAGCTTGATTTCCAGATAGTAGCGCGGAATACCACCAACCTTTTTCAGTAGCTTCAATGAATGTAAAAGTATTAGTTTTTTGATCAACAATCGAGAAGTTCAAAAACATAAAACTTCCGTACAAATTATCAAAGGTTACTTTTTGGGCACCTTGTGAATGGGCAAAAACCGCTTTCCTTCCACTTGCATCCACTACGAACTTGGTTCGAATGGAAGAAATGGGGTAGTCGTCGGACTTCACTTCTACCTGCCAGTTGTTACCGGGGAGTTGCTTGGCACTAAGAAAACGCGTATTCCGAAACAACCTTACGCCTTGTCTTTCTGCTTCCTTGGCCAGTCCTTTTTCAAACACACCACGGTTTAGATGCCATCCTGTTCCCATCGGGTTGAAGATGGCATCATTATACCCGAGAGACATTGCGCCCCAGGAAGAAGCCGTACCCGCTGTGGCGAGATGGGCATCCTCTTGAGTCAATTGCCAAAGCCCTAATCGTTCTAACACGAGGCGACTTTCCGGCTGGATCGTTTCACCGATTTTAATGTGCTGAAAATCAGAGCGTTCAACAAGAAAAACACTGAGATTTGTGTTTTTCACCAACGAGATAGCCGTTGCCATGCCGGCCGGCCCAGCCCCGATAATGAGTACATCGCAATTATCTGACACCATTTACATCAGGTTTTGATTCCCTTATTCGATTCATTCGATTCAATACGTCCATTCATCCGTTTAAAGGTCACGGTCTCGCTTCCATCCCTATCTTTCTTCTATTTATTGATTCATTGACCAAACTATTCAAGCTGTTCGTTTGAGGAGCAACAGTACACACCGTCTGTATTTTGTTATCTTCATCTGTAAAGGCACAATAAAGGTTGGTGTTAAAAACGGCAATAGAGGGGGCTGCAATTGTATTTAGTTTTTCATTAGGTGAACTATCAGACCAGTTCATGCCATCTGATGACGATAAAATGGATATAGAGCCATCTTCAGATTTAACAGCACAATAAAGATTGTCGTTGAAAGCGGCGAGACAGGGGCCTGCAGACGTTGTGGCATTAGGTATTGTTTGAAACCCGGGCCAATTTTTGCCATCCGATGACGAGTCAATATATATTGTGCTTGAGCCTTCATAACCTTGAACAGCTAAATAAAGCTTGCCCTTGAAAACTGAAAGAGAGGGGGCGTTAGACGTGGCTCCAAAAGGTATATGGTAACCTGACCATGAGCTGCCATCTGGTGATGATGTTAAATAAATGAAATTTCGGTTTGAGGGATCATAATAAGCACAATAAAGATTGTTGTTGAAAACGGCAAGGCAGGGAGCGGCGCCCGATATGGCTCCATGTATTTGTTGAAAAACAGACCATGAGCAGCCATCTGACGACGATCCAATATAAATTGTGTTTGAGCCATCGGCAGCTCGAACTGCACAATAAAGTTTGCCCTTGAAAACGGCTAGAGAGGGGGCGTCAAGCGTGGCTGCATTTGGTATTTGATAACCAGACCATGAGCTGCCATCTGGTGACGATGCAATATATATTGTGTTTGAGCCATCATTAGCTTTAAGTGCACAATAGATACTGCTTGTTCCTAAAACAGTAAAAGCAGCAAGAGAGGGAGCATTTTTTGTAGTCTGGTATGTATAAATCGGCGGCATACTCCAACCTTTAAACGGAGGAGTGAAAGCATCTATTATTTTGGTCTGTCGGCCTATTTCAATGAACGTTGGGAAAGATCCTGGACTAAATATAAAGCCCATATTTTTCCAACAGTTAACCATTTGCATATCTCCCAAATTAGGATATCCATTGGTGGCATTGTTCGGATCCTGTATGAACCCTCTATCCCAGAGAACCCTTGAAGAAGTGGCGTCTTCCGGAGTAACGTACCATGGCCGCTGAGCGGGCCACCACCACAGGATTGGGGGTGATGGTTGATTAGGGTTAATCGGGCTGTTGTCACCGGACGGGAAGATAGGCTGATTTGAGCACTCGTTAAAATCTGTTTGCCAGGGTTGAGCCATATATTTCGACAGGTCACCCGGTTCCAATCCATTTGAATAGTCACCGTCATCTCCATTGGTAAGGCTAAGCTGGCCCGGCTTGTCCAGCAATTTTTTTGAATGCATTATCCGGAAAGGTTCTTTATAAATTGTGATATTCCTGCATATCCACGTCATTTCTATACCCGGGCAAAACGCCCCGCCCACACAATTATCCAGAGTGGCCTTGTCCAAGGCTTCGCCAGGCCCTAATACAGGAGGAGTTTTAGTAGTTACGTTACCGTCATGCCATTGCTCAAATAGATGATATTGTGTAGCAGTAATGGTAGCGTATTTGGACATCGTAAAGTTGCTGATAGGGTTATCACCTGCCAACTTGGGCATCAAGCCAGGTTCGTTTTTTTTCCAAGGCGGCCTCAGTATATAGAATGGGAATTGACTAGGGGCCTCCACTCCATTCCCTTCGTTTGCAACAATAGCATGGTTGTTTACACCCAAGGCGGGCATATCAGCCACAAAACGATACAAGTTGGGTCGGTCGAGCAGGGGAGCGATCTGAGTTTCTGTATGAACCGCGTAATCTTTCCTGTACTTACCTGTTTTTTTATCGTACATATCAGCGCCAAAATCAGGAAACTTTTGGGATTGGACGAAAGTATCAAACATTGCGTCATAGAGCGAAACCATGTTAACTATTTGTGGCGCATAGGAAGGTGGGCCGCAGATGACCCAAGCCCCATCCACTTCTATTTCACCATCATCAGTGATCAAGGTAGCCTTGACCGGTCCGTCTGCAACGTCGTCGAACCATCCATCATTATTGGCATATTGCAAAGTAAAATACTCATACGGGCTATAATTGTTTGGATATAGATTCGTGGTGCCCGAGTTTCCATCCCCTCCAAAAACCAATAAATTTGAACTGCTGTCTGTGAAAATAGAACCCAAGGAATCTATAGGAAATGGTTTGATCGAATCCGGGGGGAAAGTCTGCCCTGAAATATTCGGGTCGTAGTTAAATGCCGCAGACTGGTCAGGTCCGGTAATTGTTCGAGGCCCCGGATCAATAATTAATTGTTTTCGTTGTTCTTCGTCTGTGATATTTATATTTCGCAGTGGGTTATAGGGTAAATTAGGGTTCTTCCCTCCGGGGTTCTTAAGGTTATTCGTGATATATCCCTCGTCGCCTTCTTGACCGGAGCCCGTGAGTTGGAAAAACTGAAACCAGCTCGCTTTTTTATTTGCCAGATAAACGGTCCATTTTATAGCCTTTATGTTTCCGCCTACCGTAACTTCGGTGCCCTTATCATTTGGATTGGTATCGTCGTAAACGAAAATTTTAAATCGGGCGGCCTGTTTTTTAAGGTTGCCTTTATCCTTGTTCCTAAAAATGTATTCAGGTTTTCCTTTTCCAAAAGTAGTAGAAAAAGGCTTGTTTGTAACGGGGTCGATAGGCAAGCCTGCGGATTCTTCAGGCGCGATATAAAACTGATCGTATTGATCGCTGAGTTTCTTTTTGTAGTCTATGGTCGTGTTTCCCACCCTGGAGATACCAATGGAAGGGAATATTTTATAAACATGTGCCATTTTTTTTATTTTTTAATTGTGACTGGTTGATCTGGTTAGGAATCGTGAGATAGAACCACCGGAAAGGTACTATCGATATTTCTTTCGGAATATTGATTTTAAGTTTCCATCTTTGTCTTTCTCTGGAAATTCTGGAAAGTAATTGGGACCAAAAAACAACAGAAAGCTGAAATCGGTGCCGGCTACTTGAGCATTGCCATGACATCCCATGCAACCGCCCATATTATAGATATCGTAACGGCCATTATTGGGTACATGTACATTGTAAAAAAGAGTATCGTTGAATGTGTAATTTGATTTTACCCCTTCATATTTTATGGAGCTACTCAAACCTGGTTGCACTTTAATCTGTTGGCCACTAAATTGTTGCAAAGTGTTATTGGTTTCCACAACGATATTGGCCTGGTAATAGGTGGAGGGGATGAAGTCACTATTGGGGTCAGTAGTATTAATTTGGCTATTATTAAACGGCTTCCACTGAACATTCACCAGTTTGTAATACTGCCAGGGAGAACTGGCAATGCCATTTTTCCCATTGTAATTCTTAATGGCTTGGTGTGCAGATTTGTTGACCCGAATGACAGCAGGAGGAATTGCATTGTAACGTTTATTGACACAAATGTTGCCCTTTCCCGAGGAATCTTTAGGTAATCCATTTTGCAGATTTTTATAATATAATTGCATTCCCAAAAGTTCGGGAGCTGTTAACGGCCCTTGTAGTGATACACCTAATGGAGGAGGCGTTATTGAATTGGGGTCAAGTGGATCGTTGTAAACTACTCCTGGCGTAGTAGGCCCGTTTCCAGACGGGGTGTTGATAATATTGCCATCTTCATCTTCTACGGGTTTTCCATCCTTGGTAAGGATATTGTCGGCTTGTTCGAACGTTGCAAAAATGAAATAAGGGGCCGTTGGGGTTTTTTGGATAATATGCAAGGCAATCAAGCCCCACACTCCTGGAGCATCCTGATGGTAACAAGTATCTTTATTTTCGTTTTCATAATATCGCACTGCTGTAGTAAAAAACCGGCTTTTATCTTCCTTCGGGCCTAATAATCGCCAGGCAGCCTTTACTTCGATGGTTCCTGCCGGGAAATAGATAATTGTGCTATCTGGTGGAACTGTTTTAGCCTTGGAGTTAATGGCGTTTTGGAAAGTATTTAAAGCCGGCAAGTAATTCCCGCCAAAATTCCAAAAGTTGTTTTCGGCGATATAGTTGTATTGGGTCCGATTAGCCTTAGCCAGAAAGCGAATTAAAGGTGGGTTGCTATTTCCATTGGGAGGCTGATAGCCATTAAGTGCCCCTGCATACATATCATTGAGGCCAATTTGACTAACCTCATCGAGGTTTATGTAAGCAACAGATGCTGGAGCGGTACCGTTACATGGAGGGACGGTAATCGCATAATTATATGCTGGCAGCGCATCATAACCATAACTCAATGCAGCCGAGTTGGTATACCCATTGGGATTGTAGGCCGGTCCCGGAAAGATTTCTACCTTTGAACGGAATGTTTCCCATACGACCTGTCCGATGTGTGCTGGATCGCCAAATTTTTTTGTCTTGTCCGGGGTGTCCCTGGTGTTTAGCTTACCTGTTTGCGGAACGGCGGGCCAATTTAAGGCAATAAATTCCTGCCAGGCGAAGGTTGCCGCATCAGTCAGGTGAGCATTAGCGGCGCCGCCTGGAATATCAGCTGGCAGATTTGGAGAGATGTCAATTATAGGGCTCAAGCCAAGGCTCGTCGGGGTGCTTTCTGTAGCCTTGGGTGCCATATCACATCCGAAAATGTTCAAAAGAGCCGCCAGTAAAACCCCTAATGGGAGTTTTGCCGACCTGGAGCATTTGCTCAGTGATTGGGTAAAATTGTCTTTCATATTGATAGTTTTATTAATTGTTTGACAAAATGTGCTCTATTTGCGTGGCTCGAAACGCAGGTTATTCCAGCAATTGCCGCAAATAATCGTTGTAGAAGAGGCCGTTCGGATCCAGTTGTTGGCGATAAGCACTAAAGGCTTTGAGGCGTGGGCCTCGCAACTTTTGAAGATTGGCCAGAAATTTCGGGTTGAACGGCCCCGATTGTGAATAAGAGCCGTCCGCTGTGGTCGGGTCGTAAAAACCGTACATTTTTCCATTGTGTGGGAAGCCCCCCATTTTGACCCATTCCCGCTCTACATCGGCAAAGAACTGCAACAGTTTTTTGTCGTACTTGGAGGCCGATTCCTTGGTTACAAAACCAATCAGGTCAAGGTTGACGAACCAGGGGCATTGAGGGTCTTGGATATACGTCCCTGACATAGCGGAATCCCCACCTTTGACGAAGCGGAACTCCATCGGGGCGGCGATGTGGAAGGTGTCGTCGTCCGTGACGATCTTGGAAACGGCATTCATTCCGTCCCACGCAATACCGAGGCCTGTGAGGCCTAAATCAGGTATCGGAATGTAATAAGACATGAACATGACCCTAACCGCTCCTGTAAGCCACAACTCTGAATGCGACTGGTTGGCAGTAGCGACTTCCGGCTCGATCACTTCGAAAGTGGCCCACGCCGCAACCTCTGCCGCACCTTCTAGCGGAGAATATCTATACTGTGATTCATTTGCAAAATCGGCCCCGTATTTAGCAATTCCGGTCAGATAAGGCGCACCGTATTCGGGTGGTTGCTTGCGGGCAAGAACGCATGCATTTTCTGAAGAGCTCGCGGGCTTGTTAGGAGTCTTCTGAGATGCGGCGTTTACTACATCCCAGTATAATGCAAGGTGGGTATTGTACCCTGACCAGGCGGCGGCGTATGGCGTAAAAAAAGCCTCTACCCGATCGTGGTTTTTCAAGAGCGGTTCAAATTTTTCTGCGAAGTCCAATCTGTCAGTAATCCTTAATCGCTCGGTGCCTCCCCGGAGTGTTGTTGGCAAAGGGCGGTCCAGCACGTCAATCGTCATCGAGGTAATAATACCAAGCCCGCCCAGCGACACCCGGACAAACTGCAAAGGCGACCAACCATTCTCCTTCGGCGTATGCTCATCAATCGTCATTATCGTCCCATCGGCGAGCAAAAGGGTGAATGCCGACACGGTTTCTGCAAAGATAGGTGCCTGCATTGTAGCGCCGTGTACGTCCACTGCGGTCATTCCTCCAATGCTGAAAAAACCGCCAGCGGTTACGGTTTGCAGCATGAGCTTGTTCGCGGTAAGGAAGGCATCCAGCTCGTCTTCGCGAACCCCCGCGTTCACCGTGACCTGATTTTTTCCCGGCCCTAACACTATTCGCTGGTCGTGGTTATTTCCCAAGTCGGCATAACAAGAAAGGTCCACCACAAACGTCTTAGCCTTCTGCTCCACTGCGCCACGGTTATCCTCTAAAACCAGCGGCGGCTGTGAATGCCGCTGACCAGACACCCGGACGGTTACGTCGGCGGTTTTTGCGGCAACAAGCACCTGCTGCAATTCAGTATTGTTGGTCGGTGTATAGTAATAATTGGCCTTATCTAAGGCTGGTTGGTGCACCAGGTTTCCGCTCCAGTTCTCCCAGGTCGGGGCAGAAGGGGATGGGATGGTGCTGGTTGGATCGTTTGCCATGTTGAGTTTTTTATATTGTTGAGACATGCCCGTTCAGTGCCCTTGGGATGTTTTTCGATGGTCGCCACAAAATTCCCCCGTCCTCGCCACCCATCCTTACACTA
Source organism: Saprospiraceae bacterium (assembly GCA_031373015.1). Classification (GTDB taxonomy): domain Bacteria; phylum Bacteroidota; class Bacteroidia; order Chitinophagales; family Saprospiraceae; genus M3007. The sequence goes on along the minus strand of JANMME010000785.1, from coordinate 454 downwards.
TTCGGTCATAAACTTTAATTATTATTGCATTTGCGACACCCCCGCAAAAAAGATCATGAACCGCACGACGCAGTGTTCAAGGTCTTTTTTAGTGAAACGCCCTTACTTTTGGCAAGCCATACTACCGGAGCGACCGCGAAGGCATTCTGCTCCAAACCTTAACACTTTACGTCACCAATTTTTATAAAATGACAGAGGCTCTAGTTAAAGAACTCAGCAAGCAATTGCCAAAAGTGGAGCATTATATCGCGCGCCGACGCAGATGCGTGCAAGCGGGCGTGATGGCAATACCCTCCAGAGTACGAAAAGGGGCTAAATGAGTATTTTTTTACCACATATAGCCCATTATTTGTTTTGAATTGGGCTTGATCTCTATTTTCGTTACTTTTGCGCTCTAAAAATGATTTTTCATTATGGAAAAGCTCATCGGTCGTGCAGCAGAACTCAAGTTGTT
>JANMME010000782.1:0-2499 GCA_031373015.1 Saprospiraceae bacterium | reverse complement strand
AATTCCGACTCCGTCAGTGTCTGGCATTTCTCGCAATTGCAGGGAATCAGTTTGCTCACACGCTCTGGTAGGCCATGGAAAGTTCCGTTCAGCGCATCCAAATCCGCCGCGATAACACTGAGAAATTCCTTGCGCTCGTGCCCGCGGGCGCGAAGCATGATTTCTCCGCCTTTCAGCGGGATCTCTACCAACACTTGCGAGCCATCACGCTCAAAAAGCACCCCGCTCGTCCAGGCCATTTCAGGCCTCGGCACAAAGCGATGCTGGCGCACCATAAGGCGGCTGACCAAACCTTTGGGCAAGAACTCGTAGCGATAACGCAGTACAAGGTCGCCGGGCTGAGCCCAATTGGTCAGTTCCTTGGGTTTCGAAGGTGGAAGCAGTTGAGGTACGAGCCAAGTCTTGGGTAATGCATCGGGCAAAACATAGCAGAGTTCAAATTTCTGCATCAGCGCGAGCAGTTCTGGGTGCATATCCGCCCACGTCGAATCCGCCCACACGCGCTGGCAATCGGCTTCCGTGAAACGTCCTAATTTCCCTTTTACCGTCTCATCATCCAGCATTTTGAACACGGCTTCGGTGGCCCAGTTGTTTTGCAGGATAACGGTGCGGGCCAGCAGTGTGTCGTCTTGAAAATGGAGAAAAACACCCAAATCATGCAGATATTGGCTCAAATACAAGGCTTTGGTGCGATCAAGTTCGAGATGAAGACCATACACTTTGAAATATTCCTGCTGGCTGATATAAGGCTTTACCTCAGCGATCTTTTCGAGTTCGGCTCGAATACTGACCCATTTGGCTGGTAGTTCCTCGCCTACATGTGGCAGGTTTTTGGCAAAAAGTTCGACGGCCTCACGGAGTTTATCTGCCGTGCCGGGATGCTCAAGATTGCCAGCCCAAACGCCCTGCACGTTGTCAAATTTTCCTTTGATGCCACCGACGTCAATTTGTTTGCTGCGGTCGCTTTTTTCGTTTTGAAAAATCAGTACCGGGCTGTGGCCTCCAAACAAATCCACCGCTTCAAGCCAATATTTAAAGCCCTCGTCGTGAACGGTTTTGTGGTCTTTGCGCGTGTCGTCGAGTAGGACATAGAGTGAGCGTTTAGTGAGGAAAAACTGATGCGTGGCGTGGTAAATCTCCTGCCCACCAAAGTCCCAGACATTGAGCCGGAAATCGCTGCCATCGGCCATTTTGAAGTCGTGGCGATGGATATCAATTCCCTTCGTGCTCTCGTTTTCCTCAGGTAGTGGTTTGTTGGTCTGGTAAAGCCGCCGCATGAGACTGGTTTTGCCGGAGCCGCCTTCGCCTACGAGGAGCATTTTGGCTTCAAAGCCTTTTACAGTAGTTTGTTCTTCTTTTTCTTGGAAGTAGTTGAGGATAGCTTCGTTGCCCTGTTTTACGATTTCGATGGGTGGGTTTGTGAGAGGGCAGTCACCTACTCTTATTCCTCCTTTATCCTCAAAATTCCATTTTACCGGCAGTCCTTTTTTAATAAGAGGAATAATTGGTTCTAAATCCGCAATTTGTGTACCCCTACAATATATCTTTTTCAATCCTTGCAAAGAAGATAGTTCAGATAAACTTGAAATCTTTGTATAAGAGAAATCAATTTCTTCCAAATTTGTCAGGTTCCGGATAGGGGATAAATTTGAAACTAATGTGTCCTGGAAAAATATCTGCTTTAAACCTATGAGCGAAGCCAGCGGAGATATATCTAAAAGGGGGGTTCTTGACAAATAAAGTTGTTCCAAGTTTATCAAGTCTTTTAGAGCGCTTATTTCAGAAATATTTGTTCTAGAGCAATAGAGCTGCTTGATATTTTTCAGGTTCTTAATGGGTAATAAGTTTGAAACCTTGGTAGAGCCAATTGACAGTTTTTTCAAGTTTGATAAATTTTGAATGGGCGAAACATCAAATAAAGGCCACTTCACCTCTCGCCTTCCTCCAACCATCAAAATCTGTAACCTCTGGAGATTTTCAATACAGTGAGGCAAGGCAGAAATAAAGTTTTCTCTGCCTGAATTTTTACTATATTCCCATTTGTTATCCTCCCAATCCCACCAAGTGTTACTCAATATTAGATCCTCCAACCACACTAACGCCCCCACCTCCTCCGGCACCTCAGTCAGCCCACAATTCCCAAGGTCAAGGCTTTTAGCCTTGGTCTTTTTATTTTCTTTGATGAGGCGCTGAGCGAGTTCGGACATGGTTGAAACAGGATGGGAAGGATGAATAAAAGATGAGAAGGATTGATTCGACCAGCAAAAATGCAGCGAAATAATTAGATAATCCCCAAATCAATTGCGTTCTTGGCCGTCCCAGGCTTGTAAATTATTTGAATATTGAGCCCCTCGCTCTTATATTTGCAACAAAAAACACCATGGGCTCAATCGTTGTCACGCCAAAAAATGCCGAGGAACAAGATTTCTTGATGACCCTACTCCAGCGATTAGGGTTTGCCCCTCAAATCCACATCAAAGAGGAGGATGAAGTCTTTTT
>JANMME010000781.1:0-3306 GCA_031373015.1 Saprospiraceae bacterium | reverse complement strand
TGCGACTTGGAGTCGCACCCCCACTCGTCTGTCAACTAGTTTCCATAAAAATAAGTCCGCCACCCGCTCAAATTTCCCGCCCGTCTTTCTACCTTTGCGGCGTGCCGGGCGACCAGCTCCTGCAAAACCTCCCCAGGGCAGAAATGCAGCAAGGATATGTGGTCGTAGCGGTGTGTTCGGCACACTTTTAAAAATTCCCATATGCTTTTCTTCGTTGACACTGCCAACCTCGACCATATCCGCGAAGCCGCCGAACTAGGCATCCTCGACGGAGTGACCACCAACCCCTCTCTCATGGCAAAAGAGGGCATCACAGGCGAAAAAGAGGTGATGAAGCACTACCGTTCCATCTGCGAAATCGTTGGCAAAGACCGCGACGTGAGCGCTGAAGTCATTTCCACCGACTTCAAAGGCATGGTGGCAGAAGGGAAAATACTTGCCGAGCTCCACGAAAATATCGTAGTAAAGGTGCCCATGATCCGGGAAGGGGTAAAAGCCATTGCGCACTTTACAGAATTGGGCATCCGCACCAATTGCACCCTTGTATTCTCCGCCGGGCAGGCCATTTTGGCCGCAAAAGCAGGCGCCAGCTACGTCTCGCCGTTCATTGGCCGCATTGACGACACGGGTTGGGACGGCATGAAGCTCATCAAAGACATTTTTGAAATATACGGCACCGCAGGCTTTGAAACGGCTATCCTTGCGGCCAGTATCCGCAACCCACTCCACATCGTACAGGCCGCCAAAGCCGGCGCCGATGTGGTAACTTGCCCGCTTTCGGCCATTTTGGGCCTCTTCAACCACCCGCTTACGGACATTGGTCTGGAGAAGTTTTTGTCGGATTATAAGAAAGGAAACGGGTAAGACTTGTTTTCACTGGCTTTCATTGAGTTAGGCCCTTATTGGAATGTTCCATTAAGGGCCTAACTCAATATCCAGTATCAATTATGACTCTTATTTCAGAATCTCTTTCTTCAATGTAGAAATGTTTTAATGTAAAATTGTTATACCCAAAATCATCATTACTTTTAACAATGATTGCTCTTTCTGCAAATCTTTCAGGAATTTCAAAGACTCCTTTTGCATAAGAGTTTCGGAATACTACTTTACAAATTAAAGCAATCTCTTCAAACTTAACAAAATCGAAAACAATAGTAGAATGCCCCCATTCCCATCCACCATAGTCGATTCGTTTCGCTGTAAAATTATTATGTTGATATAGTTGGATAGTGACGGAGTATGTTCCTTCTCCACCACCACCCTCACCTTCACAAATCGAGGTTTTAGTGACGGGCTTTCCAATTTGGACAGATACTCGGTTGAGGTATTCTTCTAAACTGGAATCTTGCAATGAAGGCGCAGGCATTTTAGACAAATATCCATCAAAGACATAACCGGTTAATGCATTGTACTTTACTTTAATCCAGTTTCCATAAATCTGTTCATAGGTGCCAGATTGCTGCAAAGAATCCCATTTCGCAATCACGACTACCGATTCGCCAAGTTTTATGGCGGCAATCTCTTTTCCTTTCGGGACTGCTCTAAGTTTTAGGCCACCCAATGCAATACAATTGAGTGTGTCTCCTATACAGTAAGGACCAGCTGCCTTTACTAAGATAAAATTTATCATTAGGCAGATCAAAAAGAAGGTCTGTTTCATAGCTTTGCTAAAATAACTTTTGGAGAAATATCGCTTAAAAAATTACCTCTGTCGCCCCATACCCATACTTCAGGTGGTATTCATTTTTGAATTTTACCACATATGGGTTGGCCCGTAACTGCTCCGCGATGGCATCCTTTAGTTTGCCCTCCCCTACCCCGTGGATGAGAAAAACCCGGGGTGCTCCCAGTCGCACTGCTTTCTCCACAAAGCGCTGACAATGTTGAAGTTGAATCCGAAGGATTTCGCTCTTGTCCAAGCGGGCATATCCGTTTATTAAACTCTGGATATGTAAATCAATCTCTGTTTCAAAGTTGGCCAGTGCCTCCGGGTCATAAGCTTTGTAAAGTTTGGGGTTGCTTTCTCGTACGGGTTTGCGCAGCTGTTGTTTGGTGTATGCCTTCAAATCGCTTTCCCCTTGTTCATCTTCCTTTTCAAACTTGTCAATCATCACAAACTGGTACGCCAGCACATTGAGGATAGGCGCGGTAAGCAGGCTGTTGAAAAACTGCTTTGGTTTGATTTTCAACGTGTGCTCTATAGGGTCATCCAGTCCCGCAGTCGTGATGCGTTTCACCCGAAGGAATGCCTCGGGGGCTTCATTGAGGTCGTCAGAAAGAAAATCGCCCAGTTCGAGGGCCGTGCTGGCAGGTATTTTATCGTCTACGGTCAGTACGTCGCGGGCATGGGTGAAAAGGTCGAACTCCATCAAAAATTCGGAAGGCGTGTCGTTTAAGAGCCACACTTTGTAGCGCGAAACAGAACCATCGCGCCCGGGCATTGGCTCAAAAGCCAATTGCAAACCCTTCGGTTTCAATATCTTGTACTGGCTTTGGAGGCGGCGGGCGGGCGGGGCTTCGGACTTTTTCTCCTGCTTGCCCTGGATAAATTTTGCCCCGGCGGACACAGGTTCTGCCGTCTCGTCTCGCGTCAAATCCTCCTCAAACGTGGGGATTTCAAAATCGGGATCGTTGTCGAGCCGCACTTGCAACATGCCCTCATCAAGTATCCCGGTGATAGTGCCGCGCTCGCCCGTGTAGCGCAGCCTGACTTTGGTGCCGATGGCGTAGAGCATCTTTTACGTTGATTTATATGCTGTAATTCAATCTTCTACCCGCAACACCTCAATCTCCTCTGCTTTCCAATATACGGCCTTGTCGAGACCGTAATTGCTCAGGCGGTTGTGGTAGAAATAAAGGACGCGAAAATCGGAGGATACAATTTCGCCTTCTTTGGTGAATTGGAGCGGTTTTTCGGTGTGATAGATACCCAGGTTTTTAACGCCGTCGCGCACGATCTCAGCCGGGGAAAGTCGAAGTTCAGGGGCCAGTTTGATTTTGCCTTCGCGATCCCACTCGAACAGCGTTTCCTGCATCTGTTCTACTACCTCTTCTACAGCACGGAAAGGGAACAAGTAGTCATCGTGCGGGAGTCGAAGAATGCCAAAAAGATCAAGTTTAGGGTTTTGGTGGGAAAGCATTTCAAATACGGCGTGGGCCACTAAATGGCTGCTAAGCACCACATTTTCAACGTGATAACGCTCCGCAATACGCTCTGCAAGCAATTTGGTGTACTCTTCCTCGCGCTGGCGGTCTTCGGTGACTTCACCCCGTGAGCGGAAATATTCCCGGATATCCAGTTCGTTT
>JANMME010000769.1:0-1964 GCA_031373015.1 Saprospiraceae bacterium | reverse complement strand
TTATCACCGGGGCAGAATTGTTGAAAATGCCGGAACACGAATTTGTAGAAGAAATCGAGCGGATCAAAGTGTCCGCACGGGTATCGCCGGAGCAAAAGCTTCAAATCGTGAAGGCGCTGCAAATGAAAAATCAATTCGTGGCCATGACTGGCGATGGCGTGAACGATGCCCCCGCGCTCCGACGGGCAAACATCGGCGTGGCCATGGGCATTACCGGCACAGATGTGTCCAAAGAAGCGGCCCACATGATCTTGTTGGACGACAATTTTGCCACCATCATCAAAGCGGTAAAGGAAGGCCGACGCATTTTTGCCAATATTCGTAAGTTCATCAAATACACGATGACCAGCAATAGCGGGGAAATCTGGACCATTTTCCTGGCCCCGCTCGTGGGGCTGCCCATCCCACTGTTGCCCATTCATATCCTTTGGATCAACCTCGTGACCGATGGCTTGCCCGGACTTGCGCTAGCAAACGAGCCAGCCGAAAAAAACGTTATGGAATTGCCGCCCCGGCAGCCCAACGAAAATATTTTCGCTCATGGACTAGGCTGGCATATACTCTGGGTGGGTTTGCTGATGGGCGCGGTTTGCCTCAGCGTACAAGCCTGGGCGATTCAGAACAATGACCCCAAGTGGCAGACCTACGTGTTTACGATACTTTGTTTTAGCCAGATGGGTCATGTGATGGCCATTCGCAGCGAGCATTTCTTCCTGTTCCGGCAGGGTATTTTCAGCAATCTGCCTTTGATTGGGGCTGTCATGCTGACTTTGGTACTGCAATTGGCCCTGATTTACGTTCCGGTTTTACAAGGCATTTTTTCTACTCAGCCGCTTAGCTTACTTGAACTTGGAACCTGCATGTTGGTATCGCTGATCGTGTTTCATGCGGTGGAAATGGAGAAGTTAGTGCGGGGGTGGAGGGAGAAAAGGCAGAAGAGCAAAAGTAAATAGGCTTTTTTAAAACACATCCTAACCAGTTACAACACATAGGCACAATAGGACACATAGACCTGATTTTCAATACTATGTGTCCTATTGTGCCTATGTGTTTAAAAAATCACCGCAGGTGAGATAATCACTTCAAATACTCCTCCACAAATACCTTCAAAGCATCCCCGTGCAAATTTTTGGCAATAACCTTTCCCTGCGCGTCCAGGATAAAATTGGCCGGGATCGTAGTGATCCGCAGCGTTTCAAGAAAAGGTGTCGCATCCCCGCTGAGGTGTGAGGCCTGAGGCCAGCTGGCGGCATCTTTGGCAATGGCCGCTCTCCAGGCAGCCGGGCTGCTGTCAATGGAATAGCCCAAAATTTGCAACCCGCGATCCTTGTGCTGCGCCCAAAGCGGCGACAATACCTCCCGATTTTCGCGGCGGCAAGGAGCACACCAGGAAGCCCAGATATCCAAAATAGTGAGTCGCCGGCCAAGCAGCGTATGCAACTGCACGGTATCTCCAGACAGCATCGGAAGTGGGAAGTCTGGAATCAGGTCGCCGGTCAAGACGGGCAATTTTTCGCGGCTACCGGCTTGGCGCAACTGGACAGCCCATTGGTTTTCAGGCATTCTGCTACGCCATTTTTCACATTGTCCGAATAGGAATTCCGGCACCCGCTCATAGTCGCTGGCAGGGCTCACCCAGCGCACCGCCACGAGGGCAGGCCAGAGCGAAAGACTTGAATCCGCAAAGGCCATGAGCGGTTTTTGATACCGATTCAAGGCTGCTTCATGTTCCAATAGCGCCGCTTCATCACTATGCTCCCCCTCTGCCATCTGAGCGCTTTCCTGACGATAAGCCTGATGTCGGATGTCGCGCAATTTCAACAGCGCAAGGTTGTCTTTCGATGGATGCTGAATGGAAAACGTAGCCTGAAAACGCCCAGCTTCGGCAGAAATTTCGAGCCGATCACCCTTTTGCAAAACCAGGGGCATATAGTTGGAAATCAAGGGATTGTCGTCCAATAATT